>DASZUI010000117.1:0-41809 GCA_035547675.1 Devosia sp. | reverse complement strand
TCCCCCATGCTGTCGCATGACGACAGCCAGGCCGAGACGCGCAGCTATTTCCGCGGGCAGGGCGCCCGCATCGCCGAATTCCCGGTCAATGTCTCGGTGGCGCGCGCCGCCCGCGAGGCCGGCGACATGATCGTGTTCGGTGCGCCCAATGCGGCACGTGGCGGCAGCCATATCGGCAACTCGCCCAGCGCCGCGACGATGATCCGCGAGGGGCTCTGCGACGTCCTCGCCTCGGACTATTATTATCCGGCGATGCTGCTCGCCATCGCCCGGCTTCGCGCCGACGGGGTCGCGCCGCTCAATGAGCTGTGGCCGCTCGTTGCCCGCAACGCCGCCCGCGCATCGGGCCTCTATGATCGCGGCACGATCGCGATCGGCCAGCGGGCCGATCTGCTGCTGGTGGAATGGCCTGACGGTCAAACGCCGGCCGTGCGGCACACCTGGGTCGCCGGGCGCACGGCCTATTGCGCCACCCGCGCCGGCTAATCCCGTTCGGCCTCGCCCGGCCCGGTCAGCAGCGACACGCCCTTGACCTGCGCAAAGACCGAAAGGCCGGGCAGCAGCCCCAGTTCGCGCACCGAACGCCGGGTCAAGCGGGCGAGCAGGCTCTGTTCTCCCAGCCTCAGCAGCGCCACCGCTTCGGCGTCGCCGACGGGCTCGATCGACTCGACCAGCGCTGGCAATACGTTGAGAATGCTGCTGTTGCGGGGCGGCGAGAGGGCGAGGCTCACATCCCTCGCTGCAATCCGTATGCGGATCGCGCCGCCCTCGGGCCCGGCCCTGCCGGCCACCAGCATTCGCAGGCCTTCGACCGCGATCGTGCTGAGGCCGTCGGCCGTGTCATACCCCGCCACATGCCCGAGCAGCACCGCCGCCGCCTCGCGCCCGCCCCGAAGCCCGATGCCTGCGCCGGTCAGGAGCCGGTTGAGCGGGCCGGCAGCGACCACCTTGCCGTCGCGCAGCAGCACCATGCGGTCCGCCAGGCGCTCGACTTCCGCCATGTCGTGCGTCACCAGCAGCACCGGCAAGCCGAGCCGCTGTCCCAGCGCCTCGAAATAGGGCAGGATTTCCTCCTTGGCCGCCCCGTCGAGCCCGGACAGCGGCTCGTCCAGCAGCAGCAGCCTGGGCTGGCTCAGCAGCGCCCGCCCGAGTGCCACGCGCTGCCGTTCCCCGCCGGAAAGGTAAAGCGGGGAGCGGTCCATCAGCCCCGCCAGACCGAGCAGCGACACGGCGTCGTCGAGCCCGATCACCCGCACCGGCCCGGCGCGCCGCAGCCCATATTCCAGGTTCTGTCGCACATTGAGATGCGGGAAGAGGCTCGCCTCCTGGAAGACATAGCCGACGCCGCGCTTCTCCACCGGCATGAAATGCGCTTCGTCCTGCCAGATGTCGCCATCGAGCACGCAATGCCCCTCGAGCCGGTCGAGCCCGGCAATGGCGCGCATCAGGCTGGTCTTGCCGGCGCCCGACGGTCCGAACAGGGCGGTCACCGCGCGCGCCGGCGCCTCGATTGCCGCCTCGATGGCAAAGCCGCCGCGCCGGCCTCGCAACGCCGCCGACAGGCCGCTCACGCCAGCCGGCTCCGCAGGCGCCGCTCGAGCAGCATGGTGATCGTGATCACCAGGAACGAGAAGACGACCATGCCGCCGGCGAGCAGGTGCGCATTGCCCCATTCCAGCCCCTCGACATAGTCGTACATGGCCAGCGACAGCACCTTGGTCTTGCCGGGAATATTGCCGCCGATCATCAGCACGACGCCGAATTCGCCCACCGTATGCGCGAAGGCGAGCACGGCGCCGGAAAGGATTCCGGCGCGCGCCAGCGGCAGTCCGATGCTGAAGAAGCGGTCCCAGGCGCCGGCGCGCAGAGTCGCCGCGACTTCGAGCGGCCGATCGCCCATTGCCTCGACCGCGTTGCGCACCGGCTGCACCATGAAGGGCAGGGAATAGATCACCGAGCCGAAGACCAGGCCCGGAAAGCTGAAGGCCAGCGTCCGGGCGCCCCAGAGCCCCGCCAGGGCTCCGCCGGGGCCATCCGGCCCGAGCAGCAACAGCAGGTAGAAGCCTAGCACCGTGGGCGGCAGGACCAGGGGCAGCGTGATGATCGCCGCCAGCGCCTCACGCCCGGCCCAGCGCCAGCGCGCCAGCCCCCAGGCGATCGGCACGCCGATGAGAACGAGCAGGAGGGTGGTGACCAACGCCAGCGCCAGCGTCAGTTCGATGGGGGGTAGGAGTTCATCAGGAGACAAGGCCGAGATTCCTCAGCGTCGGGTAAGAAACTGGATTCCCGCCTTCGCGGGAATGACGTCGTGGTTGTAGCAGGGCCTCGGTTATAGCGCTTTCGCCAATGCCGCTTTCACTTCTCCATCCAAGTCCAGTTCGCCATCCAAGCCCACTTCGTCATTCCCGCGAAGGCGGGAATCCAGTTTCTTTATTCTCCCACCTCATAGCCGAAGCTCCTGATAATCCTCACCGCGGCATCGCTCCTGAGGAAGGCCAGAAAATCCTTGGCGGCCTGGCTGTCCTTGCCCGGCTCGAGCAGGACCGCGTCCTGGGTGATCGGGGCATAGTCCGCCTGCGGCACCAGCCAGCGCGAACCATCCTTGCGGTTGACGACCTGGCTGAGCGCCACGAAGCCCAGCTCGGCGTTCCCCGAATCGACGAACTGATAGGCCTGCGCGATCGAGCTGCCGGTGACGATCTTGGAGGAAAGGGCATCGTAGACGCCGAGCGCCCTCATCGCCTCGACCGCCGCGGCGCCATAGGGGGCCGTCTTGGGGTCGGCGATGGCGATCTTGTCGAACTTGCCCGCCTTAAGCGTGTCGGCGCCCGTCACCAGCGCTGCTTCGGCGGAGAACAGCACCAGCTTGCCCACCGCATAGGTGAAGTCCGTGCCGGCGTCGGCGAAACCTGCTTTCGCCGCCTTTTTCGGCGTGCTGCTGTCGGCCGACAGGAACACCTCGAAGGGCGCGCCCTGCGAAATCTGCGTGTAGAGGGCGCCGGTCGCCCCCGAGCTGATCGAGACGTCGTTGCCGGTTTTGGCCTTGAACGCCGCGCCGATCGCCTTCGCCGCATCGCTGAAATTGGCCGCGACGGCGACCGAAACGGTCTCGGCCCGCGCTGCCGAGCCGGGCAGCATCGACGCAACAAGCAGTCCCAGCAGCGCAATGGATTTGAGGCGCATGGTTCCCTCGATATGTTTATGAAACAATATCGAGGTTCTAGAGCAAGGCGCGCTATTGTGCCAGCCGTTATTTCCGGCCGGAATGATCGGTCCGCAGCCTTTGGGCCGCCGCCAGATCGGCTTCGATGGCGTTTCGGGTTGCCTGCTGCATGTGCCGGTAAAGACGCAGGATTTCCTGCCCGGCGGGGGTGAGCGTTGCGCCGCCCTGGCCCGAGCCGCCGCGGTTGGCCTCGACCAAGGGCGCGCCAAACCCCTCATTCAGCGCCTGCACCAGGCTCCAGGCCCGCTTGTAGCTCATGTCCATGCGCTTGCCGGCCGCCGAGATCGAGCCGGTCTCGGCAATCAGTTCGAGCAGGTCGGCGCGGCCTGGCCCGAGATAGAAATCATCGGCCACCGTCACCCTGAGATGCGTCAGGCCGGGTGGGGAGGGCGGCCGCGGCATCTCAGGCCCCGACGGTTTCCCTGAGCGCGGCGGCTTCCCGCGCCAGGGCCTCGACCCTGCCGAAATCGCGCGCGGCGATGGCGTCCTGTGGCAGCACCCAGGAGCCGCCTACGCAGATCACATTGGGCAGCGCCAGATAGGTCCGCGCCTTGGCAATGTCGATGCCGCCGGTCGGGCAGAAAGTGATGTCAGGCAGCGGGGACGCGAAGGCCTTGAGCACGGGCGCGCCGCCCAGCGCCTCTGCCGGAAAGAACTTGAGGAAGGTGTAGCCGCGCTCCGCCGCCGTCATCGCCTCGGTCGGCGTGCCGATGCCGGGCAGCAGCGGCACCGCAATGTCGTCGGCCGCATCGAGCAGCCGCGGCGCCGCGCCCGGCGAAACGAGAAAGCGGCTGCCCGCCGCCACGGCATCCTTCACCTGCGCGCCGGTGCGCAGCGTGCCCGCCCCGACAATGGCGCCCGAAACCTTGCTCATCTCCTCGATGACCCGGAGCGCATTGGGCGTCCGCATGGTCACTTCGAGGACCGGCAGCCCGCCCGCCACCAGCGCTTCGGCCAGCGGCCGGGCGGTCGCCACGTCGTCATGGATGATCACCGGAATGACCGGGGCAAGGGTGAGGATCGAGCGAAGCGCGACGGCATCCTGCGGCATGGCGGTCCCTCCAATGAAAGCCACGGCAGGGTTAGGATTTTACCCGCCTCGCTGCAAGCCCTGTCGACGCCATGCTTGTCGCCGACCTACAGCTTCACCGACCTGAGCCGCAGCGCATTGGCGATCACGCTGACGGAGGAAAGGCTCATGGCCGCAGCCGCGATCATCGGCGACAGCAGCCAGCCGGTGAGCGGATAAAGCACGCCCGCCGCGACGGGGATGCCGATGACGTTATAGACGAAGGCGAGCCAGAGATTGCCCTTGATATTGCCCACCATGGCCCTGGCGAGATGCCGCGCCCGCACGATCGCCGACAGATCGCCCTGCAGCAGCGTCAGCCCGGCCTGCCGGATCGCGACATCGGAGCCCGTGCCCATGGCGATGCCGATATCGGCTGCCGCCAGCGCCGGCGCATCGTTCACCCCATCGCCCGCCATTGCGACCTTCCGGCCCTCGCGGCGCAGCTTTTCGACCAGCGCGTGCTTGCCTTCGGGCGTAGCACCCGCCTCGATCCGAGTGAGGCCCAGCGTTGCCCCGACCGCATTGGCCGGGCCGGCGGCGTCCCCCGTCGCCATAATGAGGTCGAGCCCGTCCGCACGGAGTGCATCGACCGATGCCTTTGCGCCCGTCTTGACCGGATCGCGCACCGCGACGACACCGATGACTTGCCCGGCCTCCGCCACATAGTTCACCGTGGCATCCGCCAGTGCGCTGCCCCTGGTGAGCGCTTCGAGCGCCTCCGGCACCGCAAAGCCCTGCTGCTCCATCAGCGCCTTGTTGCCGAGCGCCGCCGGCCGCGCGGCGATCAGTCCCGTGATCCCCATGCCGGTCACCGATTTGAAGCCGGCAACGGCAAGCCGCCGCGCGCCGCGTGCTTCGGCGCCTTTGAGGATGGCGCGGGCGATCGGATGCGCCGAGCCGCGCTCCAGCGCCGCCGCGACCGAAAGCACCCGGCCCTCGTCCACGCCCTTGACGGGGATCACGTCGCCGAGCACCGGATGGCCTTCGGTTAGCGTGCCGGTCTTGTCGATGACGAGCGTGTCGGCGCCGGCGAAGCGCTCCAGCGCCTCGGCGTTGGACACCAGCACGCCGGCCTGCGCCCCGCGTCCGGTCGCCACCAGTACCGACATCGGCGTCGCCAGCCCCAGCGCGCAGGGGCAGGCGATGATCAGTACCGACACCGCCGCGACCAAGGCCTGCGAAACATCGCGCGTCGCCACCAGCCAGGCGACGAACGCGACGACGGCCACGGCGACCACCAGCAGCACGAACCAGTTCGCCACCCGGTCGGCCAGCGCCTGCATCGGCGCGCGGCTGCGCTGCGCCTCGCTTACCAGCGCGACGATCTGGCTCAGCCGAGTTTCTGCCCCCACCCGCTCGGCGCGCATGACCAGGCTGCCCTCGACATTGAGCGTGCCGCCGGTCACCGACGAACCTCCCCGCTTGGCGACCGGCAGCGGCTCGCCGGTCAGCATGGATTCGTCCGCATGGCTCTCGCCGTCGACCACCACGCCATCGACCGGCACCGCGTCGCCCGGGCGCACCCGCAGCAGGTCGCCCTTGGCCACCGCTTCGAGCGGGACGTCGGTTTCGGCTTCGCCGACAATCCGCCGCGCCGTCTTGGGAGCGAGGTCGAGCAGGGCGCGGAGCGAACTCCCGGTTTCCTCGCGCGCCCGCAATTCCAGCACCTGCCCGAGGAACACCAGCGCCACGATCACCGCCGAGGATTCGAAATAGACCGGCGGCCCGGCCATGCCGGCCGTCATGGGAAAGGCGTTCGGGAAAACCAGCGCCGCCACCGAGAACAGATAGGCCGCCGCCACGCCCAGCCCGATGAGCGTCCACATGTTCGGCGAGCGGTTCACCAGCGAATTGCGGAAACGGCGGAAGAAGGGCAGGGCGGCCCAGAGCACCACCGGCGTTGCCAGAACGAATTCGATCCACCCGAGCCATGGCGCCCCGATCCAGCGATCGACCGGCAGGCCCAGCATCGGCCCCATGGAAAGGATCAGCAGCGGCACGGAAAGCGCCGCGCTGATCCAGAAGCGGCGGGTGAAATCCACCAGTTCCGGGCTCGGTCCGGTTTCGGCGGGCACACCGGCGGGTTCCAGCGCCATGCCGCAGATCGGGCAGTCGCCCGGCCCCTCCTGCCGGATTTCCGGGTGCATGGGGCAGGTATAGATCGTGCCCTTCGGCATGGGCTGGGATGGCGCCGGGGCATGCTCGTGCTGATGGCCATGCCCGTGCATCGGCAGCGCGAAATGTTCCGGCGCGAGATAGCGCGCCGGATCGGCCACGAATTTGTCCCGGCAGCCCTCCGAGCAGAAATAATAGGTCGTGCCCTCATGCTGCGCGCTCCAGCGCGCCGTCGCCGGATCGACGCTCATGCCGCAGACCGGATCGATGGTCGGAGTGCTCCCGTGTTGATCATGGGCAGGGCCGGCGGGCAGGTGCTCGTTCATTGCCAAAATCCTTTGCTGCCCCTGTTGTGAACCTTCCCATCATGGTAAGGTCAAGGCCCATTCGATATAGGTGAACCCATGCAGATCGGCGAGGTGGCGCGGCTGAGCGGCGTTTCGGCCAAGATGATCCGGCACTATGAGGAAATCGGCCTTGTCCCGCCGCCCGGCCGGCGCGGCAGCAATTACCGCGACTACGGCCACCACGATGTGCACCGGCTGGGCTTCGTCCGCCGGGCGCGCGACCTCGGCTTCTCGATCGAGCAAATCCGCGACCTGCTGCGCCTCTGGGCCGACCGCCGGCGCTCCAGCGCCGAGGTGAAGCAATTGACCGAAGCGCATATCGCCGAACTCGACCGGAAAATCCGCCTGCTCGCCGAAATGCGCGACACCCTCGCCAACCTCGCCCATGCCTGCGACGGCGACGACCGCCCGGATTGCCCGATCATCGATGGGCTGGCGGGTGATTTAGATACTCACGCTCAATACCATAATATGGTACAGGCCCTGTCTGGCGGAGAATGACGTGAGCAAGAACACATCGATTAGCCTTGGCGAGCATTTCGTCGAGTTCATTAAGACTCAGGTCAGGGGGGGACGCTACGAGTCGACGAGCGAAGTAATCCGGGCAGGTCTTCGTCTGCTTGAAGAGCATGAGCGCAAGGTCGAACGGCTGCGCGCAGCGCTCATCGAAGGGGAAGAGAGTGGCGTTGCGACGGAATTTGATTTCGACGCCTTCCTCGCGCGCAAAAACGCCTCGTGAAACGCCACTACGTCCTAACGCCTGCCGCCCAGCGCGACTTGGACCGGATCTGGGACTACACCGCGGAGCATTGGGGCCGCCGGCAAGCCAATGACTACATCCCGCCAGCTCCACTCGGCATTGGAAAATTTGCTCAATGGCCATAGTCGAGCGCGCCCGGCCGACGAGGCTGGTCCCGCCTATTCAAAATATCCGGTCGGTTCGCACGTCCTGTTTCTGCGTCCGCATGCGACGGCGGCTTTCGAGGTCGTTCGCGTCCTACACCAAAGCATGGATGTCGGCTCGCACCTCACGTAACTCGCGACCATTAAACCGTAGGCCAAACCTCGAACGCGTCCGCGATCTCCGCCATCCAAGCCTCGACCTCGACCGCGCTCACCTCTGCCGCCGCCGGCCCATCCCGCATCGCGGCCAGCATTGCCTCGACGCTCACATCATCTCCGCCGATCACCGCCTCGACCGTGCCGTCGCGCCGGTTGCGCACCCAGCCGGTGAGCCCACGCGAACTGGCCTCAGCCTCGACCCAGGCGCGATAGCCGACGCCCTGCACCCGTCCGCGTACGGTGACGCGGACAGCCCGCATCAGAACGTCGCCCCGATCTGCCAGGGGACGAACTCGTTGTCGCCATAGCCGAGGAGTTCCGACTTGGTCTTCTTGCCGGAAGCGACGGCGAGGATTTCGTCGAAGATTTCCTGGCCCTTCTGCTCCAGCGTATGGCCGTCGAGCACGTCGCCGCCATTGATGTCCATGTCGTCGATCATCTTGGCGTAGATGTCGGAATTGGTCGCGATCTTGATCGAAGGGGTCGGCTTGCAGCCATAGGCCGAGCCGCGGCCGGTGGTGAAGCAGAGGACATTGGCGCCGCCCGCCACCTGGCCCGTCGCGGAGACCGGGTCGTAGCCAGGCGTGTCCATGAACACGAAACCCTTCTCCGTCACCTGGTCGGCGTAGTTATAAACCGCCGTCAGCGGCTCCGTGCCGCCCTTGGCCGCCGCGCCGAGCGACTTCTCGAGAATGGTGGTGAGCCCGCCGAGCTTGTTGCCCGGCGAGGGGTTGTTGTTCATCTCCATATTGTTGCGGGCCGCGTAGTCTTCCCACCAATGGATGATGTCGATGAGCTTCTCGCCCACCTCGCGGTTGATCGCGCGGCGGGTCAGCAAATGTTCGGCGCCATAGATTTCCGGCGTCTCCGAGAGGATCGCCGTGCCGCCATTCCTGACCAGAATGTCGGCGGCTACCCCCAGCGCCGGATTGGCGGTGATGCCCGAATAGCCGTCCGAGCCGCCGCATTGCAGCGCCAGCATCAGCTCGCTCGCCGGCACCGTCTCGCGCCGCACATTGTTGACGATGGGCAGCATGGCCTTCACCGCCTCAACGCCGGCCTCGACGGTCTTCCTGGTGCCGCCCGTCTCCTGGATCGTCATGGTGCGGAAAGTGTCGCTTTCCTCGACGTGATAGGCTTCCTTGAAGCGCGGAATCTGGAAGCCCTCGCAGCCGAGGCCGACCATGATGACGCCGCCCATGTTCGGGTTCGTCGCATAGCCCCAGGTGGTGCGCTTGAGCGTGTCGAAAATCACACCGCGATAGTCGATCACGCAGCCATTGGCCTGCTTCAGCGCCACGATCCCATCGATGTTGGGGTAATCGTCGAGGATGCCGCTCCGCTCGATTTCCTTGGCGATGAAGCCGGCGACCGTAGTCGAGCAGTTCACCGAGGTGAGGATGCCGACATAATTGCGCGTCCCCACCTTGCCACTGGCGCGGCGATAGCCCTCGAACGTTGCCCGTTCCGCCTCCGGCACATATTGCGTCGGCACCATCCCTTCGGAGAAGGCGTAGTCGCGCTTGAAGGCGCCGTGTTCCTCGCCGATCCCGCAATTATGCTCATGCACCCAGTCGCCCGGCTGGATCGCGGATTTGGCGAAGCCGATGATCTGTCCGAACTTGATCACCGGCTGGCCGGCGGCGATGGTGCGGGTGGCGAATTTGTGGCCCTTGGGCACGCGCTTGGTCGTGGTCACCCCCTGCGGCGTCGCCGTACCCGCATCGAGATTGCTGAGCGCCACGGCGACATTGTCCTGCGCATTGAGCAGCAGTGTGCGGGGTGCGGCGGAAATAGGGGCGGCTTCGTTCATCGGGGGCTTTCCAGTTTGGCCCGCGGATCGGCGGCGGCCGGCGCGTTAACCCGCTGGGCGAATTTCGGCGGCCGGCGGTTGCCAGCCAATCCATGTCCAACTAACATTTTAGCATGGCGACGGAAACAGGTTCCTATCATTTTCTTGAGACCTCGGCGGCGTTGCCGCGCGGCAGCGTCACCTCTGCGGTGACCGAGCAGCTGCGCCGCGCCATCGTCACGCTCGAACTCAGGCCCGGCGAAGTGCTCGACAAGGGCGCCATTTGCGCCCGCCTGGGCGTCTCCCGATTTCCGGTCTCCGAGGCGCTGCAGCGCCTGCAGGCCGAAGGCCTGGTGGATATCCTGCCGCAGCGCGGCTCGGTCGTCTCCCATGTGCGCATCGGCGATGTCGAGGAATACATGCTGATCCGCAAGGCGCTCGAATGCGAGGCGGTTCGGGTGCTTATCGGCAATCATACCGAGGCGATGCTCGCCGCCCTCGAGGACAATCTGGCGGCGCAGCGGCGGGCAGCCGAGCGCGGCGACCGCGAAGGCTTCCACCAGCTCGACCTCGGCTTCCACGACCTGCTCTTCGCGCCCATGCGCTTCGATAAGATCAAGGCAACGATCGATTCCGCCCGCGCCAATCTCGACCGCGCCCGCCGGCTCATCAACTCACCGCGCCGGCTGACCTATTCGATCAACGAGCACCAGGCCGTGCTCGACGCCATCATCGCCGACAATGCGCCGGCCGCCATGGCCGCCATGCGCGCGCATATCGATTCGGTCATGGCGGAGCTCTTCGATTTCGCGCGCGACCGGCCCGAACTGTTCGGTGCGCCGGCCAGCCCGGCGCCGCGCCACGATTTTCCGTTCGGCTGAGCCTCGGCCGACACCTTTCAGGAGGAACAATGCTCAAGGGAATACCGCCGATCGTCGGGCCCGACCTGCTCTATCACCTGCAGGCCATGGGCCATGGCGACGAGATCACCATTGTCGACGGCAATTATCCGGGCGCCAGCGCCGGGCCCGAGCTGGTCCGCATGGACGGCCATTCGGCGACCGATGTGCTGGAGGCCATCCTCACCCTCATGCCGCTCGACGATTTCGTCGACGATCCGGCGATCTGCATGCAGGTGGTGGGCGATGCCGGCAAGCGCGAGCCGATCATGGACGAGTTCGAGCGCATCGTGAGGACGCATGAGCCGAAAATGGGCCTCACCTCGCTCGAGCGCTTCGCTTTCTACAAACGCGCCAATTCGGGCTACGCTATCGTGCAGACCGGCGAGCGGCGGCTTTATGGCAACATCATCCTGAAGAAGGGGGTAATCCGGCCGTGACCCCTCGGCAGGCGATCGATTACGACCGAGAACGGCGGCGGGCATGACGCGAAACCTCTCCATCGCGCTCTTCATCGCGGCCATGATCGTGGTCATCGTCGGCGTCGACCTGCTGTTCTTCAGGAACAGGTTCTGGGAACGGCTCATCGTCAATATCGGCATCGTGCTGGTCTTCATCGCTTTTTATCTGCGGTTCCTGGGCAATCGTTGAACCGGGACCATTGAGGGCGCGATGATCGCACGCGCCGAACGCTTCCGGCCGAGCTTGGCCTCGACTCTCACGGGATCGAGGCGGTAAGGCACAGCCCAAATTGGAGGAAATGAACCCATGAAACTCTTGCGTGTGGGCGCCAGGGGCGCCGAAAAGCCGGCCCTCCTGGCGGAGGACGGAACCTATCGCGACCTCAGTTCGGTCGTGCCGGACATCGCCGGCTGGGCGCTGACCCCGGAGGGTATCGCCAAGATTCGTGCCGCCGATTGGCGCCAGCTCCCCACGCTCGACAAGGCGCAGCGCATCGGCCCCTGCGTCGGCCAGGTCGGCAAGTTCATCTGCATCGGCCTCAACTATGCCGATCACGCCGCCGAAACCGGCGCCAAAGTGCCGGAGGAGCCGATCCTGTTCCAGAAGGCGACCAGCGCCATCATCGGCCCGAACGACGACGTCATCCTGCCCAAGAACACGCTCAAGCCCGACTGGGAAGTCGAGCTCGGCGTCATCATCGGCAAGGAAGCCCGCTATATCGAGGAGAAGGACGCCTTCGACCACATCGCCGGCTATTGCGTGGTCAACGACGTCTCCGAGCGCCATTTCCAGAACGAGCGCGGTGGCCAGTGGACCAAGGGCAAGTCGCCCGACACCTTCGGGCCCATCGGCCCTTGGCTGGTGACGGCCGACGAGGTCCCCGATCCGCAGAACCTCGACCTCTGGCTCGAAGTGGACGGCCACCGCTACCAGAACGGCAACACCCGTACCATGATCTTCGGCGTCGCCCATTCGGTCGCCTATATCAGCCAGTTCATGAGCCTCCAGCCCGGCGACGTCATCTCGACCGGCACGCCGCCGGGCGTCGGCATGGGCATCAAGCCGAACCCGGTCTGGCTCAAGCCCGGCCAGACCATGCACCTGGGCGTGCAGGGCCTCGGCGAGCAGACGCAGCGCACCAAGGCCTGGTCGGCCTGACGTAGGAACTTAGGGGGCCGGTTCCTGGGGGAGCCGGCCCTCATCCTCTTCGGCGAGCGCTTCGACCCGGCTGCCGAGCCGGGGCAGGACCCGGCTCTTCCAGCCCGCCCCGAGAATCCGGCGCACGATGAGCCCGCGCGGGCCATGAAAGCCGCTGTGCCGGAGCCTCAGCGCCGTGCCCTCGCCATGCGGCTCGAGTTCCCAGGCGACCACGGTGTCGATCCCGCCGCCTGCCCAGGAATAGCTGAGCCGCCGCTCGGGCTCGATCTCCAGCACTTCGCAATGGACCGTGCCGTCGAACCCCGGTGCCGGGCTGGTGGTGAAGGTAAACTGGTGCCCCACCATCGGCACGAAATCGTTCGGCATCAGCCAGCCGGCGATCTCGTCGGGATCGGTCAATGCCCGCCAGACGGCCGCGACCGGCGCCGGGTAGATGGCCTCGAAGCGCAGGTCAGCCATCGCCCTTCCTTCTCAGATGCGCCCCCAGCGCCTCGAGCCGCGCCGGCCAGAACGCCTCGAAGGAGGCCGCCCAGTCGATCACGCCCCGGAGCCCCGCCGGATCGAGCGAATAGAGCCGTTCGCGCCCGCTTTCGGCCACGCGCACCAGTCCCGCCTCGCGCAGGATGCGCAGATGCTTCGAAAGCGCCGGCTGGCTCAGCGCGAAACCCTCGGCAATGTCGCCGGCCCTGAGCGCGCCGCCCCTGAGCCGCGCCAGCATGGCGCGCCGCGTCGGATCGGCAATGGCCTGGAACGGATCGCGCACCGCGCCGGGACTTGACTCCGGCAATTATATCTCCGATCAGTTATATATCCGATGAGGCATATAACTTAGCGAGGGAGTTGCCCGTGATCAACCGGCTCGATGTCGTTTCCATTCCCGTTTCCGACCAGGACCGCGCCAAGGCGTTCTACCGCGACGTGCTGGGCTTCGAAGAGCTGGCCGACCAGAAAATGGCCAGCGAAATGCGCTGGGTGCAGCTCGCGCCCCAGGGTTCTGCGACCTCGGTCACCCTCGTTACCTGGTTCGATTCCATGCCGGCCGGCTCGCTGAGGGGGCTGGTCCTCCATACGCCCACGCTCGACGACGACGTGGCGGCGCTCCACTCGAAGGGCGTGAAAACCTCCGAGATCATGAGCGCTCCCTGGGCGCGCTATGTCACGCTGACCGATCCCGACGGCAATGGGCTCGTCCTGCAGCAGCGTGACCGCTGAACCCGGGGGTTGCAAAGCCGGGTGCGCTGTCCGACCTTGGAAGGGCGATGGCGCCGGGGACGACGGCTTTGCCCTGAACCGATTTCATCATAAGAAGGGCGTCGGATAAGCGTCAGGCATCGGCCCGGGCGGCGATGCGAAACAATGAGCGCGGGGCGGCGGCGGCCGGGTCCGCTTGAGCAGGCGGCGGGCAAGCTCCCGCCACGGACCAGGGCGGGCCCGAACCGGATGCATCTTTTCAGCGATCTGTCCTTGTGGCTCAACGGACTGCTCACGGCCATATCGGACAATTTCTGGCTCTCCATGGGCTTCATCTTCCTCGTGTCCATCGGGGAATGCGTGTTCGTGCTGGGCCTGTTCGTGCCGTCCACGCCCGTGCTGCTGCTCACCGGCTCGCTCATGGCCGTGGGACGCCTGCCGTTCTGGCCGATCTACCTTGTCGCCGTCCTCGGGGCGGTCATCGGCGACACCGTTTCCTACTGGATCGGACGCTCGCTCGAGCACCGGATCAAGGACATCTGGCCCTTCGTCAATTACCG
This sequence comes from Devosia sp., assembly GCA_035547675.1. Classification (GTDB taxonomy): domain Bacteria; phylum Pseudomonadota; class Alphaproteobacteria; order Rhizobiales; family Devosiaceae; genus DASZTU01. Next base: position 27,928 of record DASZUI010000117.1, on the reverse strand, counting down.
CGAGCAAATCCTGAAGGGCGAAGCCTTCTTCGCCCGGCACGGCGGCAAGAGCGTCTTCATCGGCCGCTTCATCCCCGCCGTGAAGGCGATCGTGCCCGGCATCGCCGGCATGCTCGGCATGTCCTGGCCGCGCTTCGCGGCGATCAACGTGACCTCGGCCTTCTGCTGGGCGGCCGCCCACCTGCTGCCCGGCCTGCTGCTCTCCAACTGGCTGAAGTCCATCGGCCTCTCGATCGAATTCGTCATCGTCTGGGGCACGCTGGCCCTTGTCGGGCTCTACCTGCTGTTCCACTTCCGCCGCAAAATTCTGCTGTTTTTTGCGCCTTATCTGGGCAGCTTCGGCAAATCGCTGCAGAGCCGGCTGCAAAAGGCCGATGCCGGTCACTAGAGCGTTTTCAGGAAAGTGGTTCCACTTTTCCGGTTCGAAAACGCGACAACTCAAATTCCCCCCGGCCCCTGCAACAATGGAGAATCCCATGCGCCTCGCCTTCGTCGCTGTCCTGGCCGTTGCGGCAGGCGTCTCGCCCGCTTTGGCGGACACGGCCAGCGATTTCGCCGCCGCCAAGGCCAATATCGCAGCGGCGAAGCTCTCGCACGACTCGGACCTCGATATGTGGTGCGGCGCGGCGGTCACGCTCATGTCGGCCACCACCCAAGCCGATCCGGCGAGTGCCCAGGCGATGAAGGACGCGGCGACGCTGCTTCTGCAGCGGGGGACTGCCGCCCTGGCCGCGGCGGGCCTCGCCAGGGACAAGGTCGACGCCCTGACCAACGATTACATGACCGTCGCGGCCGCCGAGCTCTTGTCGCGCCTCGACACGCCGGCCTATGGCCAGCAGGCCTGCGAGGACGCGGCAAGCAAATAGGGCCGCCGCAGGCCTGACGGCTTGGCTTCATAGCCCCGCAGGACAATATCCTCGCCATCGTCAACCGGAGGCTGCCCATGAGCGCAACAAGCTATGCCGTCGAGCGCGAGGAGAACGAGGCCGGCGGCCGTTATGTCGTGCGGCTGGCCCCCGGCGAGGAAGGCGAGATGACCTTCCGCAAACGCGGCGCCGACACCATCGTCATCGACCATACCGGCGTGCCGCGCGCCTTCCGCAGCAAGGGCATCGCCCGATTGCTGGTCGACCGGATGATCGAAGACGCGCGCGCCGAGGGCACGAAAATCGTGCCGCTCTGCTCCTATGTCGTGGCCCAGTTCGCACGCCATCCCGAATGGCGCGACCTGCTCGCCGGCTGAGCCGGACCTTTGCCTAAGTCGCGGCGCCCGTCGTGCTGGTGCTTGCGCCGGCTGCCGTCGAGCTGCCCGGCGTCGCTGTCGTGGTGGTCCCGGGCGTCGTAACGCCCGTTGTGGTTCCGGGAGTCGCCGTGGTCCCGGGAGTTGTCGTTCCGGGCATCGTTGTGGCGCTAGGCGTTGTCGTGCCGCCAGGGGTGGTCGTGCCCGTATTGGGCGTCGTGGCGGTCGGCGTCGCCGTGGTGGCGGGCGCGGGCGTGGTCGTCGGGCCGGTGGTCTTTGCGGTTGCAGCCCCGGTCATGCCGGTCGTCGTATCGGTCACGGCCGGCCCGCCGCCTCCGCTGGTGGCCGCGCCATTGGTCGTCGCCGTGCCGGCATTGCTGGTGATCGTCCCACTGGCGCTGACCGGCCGTCCGCCCGGAATGACCGAGAGGACGGCGGATTTCGGCTCGGCCTCGCACAGCGAGCGGAGCTGGTCGAGCGTCAGCGCCGTGAGCGCGGCCACGCTGCTCGCGGCATTGTCCGCGGCGCTGGTGGTGCTGGGGCCGGTGACGCCGCTGGTGGCCGGCGGGGTGGCGCTGGTCGTGGCCGCACGGTTGGCTGCCGCCGTGCTTTCGTTGCTCGCCTTGTTGGCCGCGGTGCCCGGCGTGCCGGCCGCCACCTGGTCGGCGATTCCGGCCGCATAGCCGTCGGCGTAGTAAAGCACCCGGGTCGCCGCCGGCTCACCGAGCCGCAGGAACTCGGCGCAGCTCACATTCTTGCCGCCCGGCAGGTCGGCCATTGGATGGCCGGGTGCGTTTTGGGCGAGCGCGGCCGTTGAGGGGATGGCCGCAAGCGCCAGGCCGAGGAAAAGCGGGTATCGCATCGAAGACCTCCTGGCGGCCGTGCCGCCTTGTCGCTGAGGAGGAAAAACCGCCTGTCGCCCGCGCGTTCCCGCCGGCGCCCCCGGTGAACGGAATTTGCTGTATGCTCGAGCCGCAGCCGGCCCTGGCACGGCCTCGCCATCCCGTCTTCGACGCGCATCTTTCTATCTGTAAACATTGGGCAATTATGCGTTTGACCGACTAACATGTTTGTGACAGCGTAGCGAACCTGAGCACGAGGAATGCGCTGCCGGCGGTGCGCGGCGGCGCAAAAGCGCTCGTTTGGGAGGTTAGTCGAAATGAAGAAATCGCTCGTTCTGAGCGCGATGGTTGCTGTTCTTGCTTCGGGCACGGCTTATGCCGACACCTCGGGCATGCGCATCGCGTTTTCAAACAATTATGCCGGCAATTCCTGGCGCCAGGCGATGCTCAAGAGCTACGACCTGGTGACCAAGAAGGCCGTGGCCGACAAGATCGTCGCCGCTGCCGACGTATTCACCACGGCCGACCAGGAAGTGCCGACCCAGGCGGCGCAGATCCAGAACCTGATCCTGCAGGGCTATAACGCCATCGTCATCGACGCGGCCTCGCCCGATGCCCTCAACGGCGCCATCAAGCAGGCCTGCGACGCCGGCATCGTCGTCGTCTCCTTCGACGGCATCGTCAACGAGCCCTGCGCCTATCGCGTGGTCGTCGACTTCGAGAAGATGGGCAAGGAAGAGATCAACCAGATGGCCAAGTTCCAGCCCAAGGGCGGGAATTTGCTGGAAATCCGCGGCCTTGCCGGCACCTCCATCGACGATGCCATCCACAAGGGCATCACCGAGGGCGTCGCCGCCCATCCCGAATTCAAGATCGTCAACTCGGTCACCGGCAATTGGGACCAGACCACGGCGCAGAAGGCCGTGGCGACCGTGCTGCCCTCGCTGCCCGACATCGTCGGCGTGGTCGACCAGGGCGGCGACGGCTATGGTGCGGCGCAGGCCTTCGCCGCCGCCGGCAAGCCGCGTCCGACCATCATCATGGGCAACCGCCAGGACGAGCTGCAGTGGTGGAAGGAGCAGAAGGACAAGGACGGCTACCAGACCTGGTCGGCCTCCATCGCGCCGGGCCTCTCGACACTGGCCTTCTGGGTCGCCCAGCAGGTGCTCGATGGCCGCAAGGACATCCCGCATGACCTGCTGGTGCCCTACCTCGCCTTCGACCAGAGCAATTTCGAGCAGGTGCTGCCGACCATCCCGCAGGGCGGCGTCGCCAGCCACGAATATACCCAGGACGAGGCGCTGGCCGCCATCAAGGCCAATATCAAGTAATCGGTCGCGCCGGATCGCCGGCTTGCCTGCGGGCAGTTGCGGATAGGTAGTCTCCAGATGCCCGTGGATGGCAGGATCATCGAGCTGGACGGCGTCGAGAAGCATTACGGCGCCGTCCACGCCCTGGACGGCGTCGACTTCTTCGTCGACGCGGGGGAATGTGTCGGCCTCGTCGGTCACAACGGGGCCGGCAAGTCGACGCTGATGCACATCCTGGCCGGCACCGCCACGCCGAGCAGCGGCAGCACGACCGTGGGCGGCAGCACGGAAACCGCCTACTCCGTGCAGCGGGCCCACCAGCTCGGCATTCGCTGCGTCTTCCAGGAACTCTCGCTCTGCCCGAACCTGACGGTCGCGGAAAATACCCGCATCGGCCATCCGTCGCTCAGGGGACTCGGCTGGAACCGCCGGGCGGCCCGGCTCATCATCGATCGGCTGGATGAAATCTTCCCCGGCCACGGCATTGCCGCCGGGGATGTGGTCGGCGATTTGTCGATCGGCAAGCGGCAGATGGTGGAAGTGGCGCGCGCCTTCACCGTAACGGACGATCCCCTGCGCATGGTCATTCTCGACGAGCCGACATCCTCGCTCGATTCCCATGCCGCCGGCCAATTGCTCGCCTTCGTCCGCCGCAGCGTCGCCGAGGGCGTGAGCTGCATCCTGATTTCCCACATCCTGGGCGAAATCCTCAGCACCGCCGACCGCATCGTCATCATGCGCGACGGCAGGATCGTCGCCAGCGACCGGGCAGGGGCCTTCGATCGCGACCGGCTGGTCGCCACCATGGGCGGGGCGGAAGGCCATGCCGGCAAGATCGCCTCGGCGGCCATCGATCGGAAGGCCAGTTCCGTCATGGTCAGGGCCCGCCCGCGCGCCCAGGCTGCCGCCGCCGAACTCGTCGCCCATGAAGGCGAGATCATCGGCCTTGCCGGGCTTGCCGGACATGGCCAGACCGGGCTGCTGCTCGATATATTCGATGCTGCCTACCGCCGCCGCCCGAATGCCGAGGTGAAGGCGCCGGTGGCGCTGGTCGCGGGCGACCGGCAGGTGGACGGCATCTTCCCGCTCTGGTCGATCGCCGAAAATATCGCCGTCCGCTCGCTCGGCGCGCTGCGCGACGGCGGGCTGATCTCGCCGGGCCGTGAGCGCGCGATGGCGCAGCGCTGGCAGCAGCGCATCGGCATCCGCACGCCGGACCTCGACAACAACATCCTCTCGCTCTCGGGCGGCAATCAGCAGAAGGCGCTCTTTGCCCGCGCGCTCGGGTCCGACGCCCGCATCATCCTGATGGACGATCCCATGCGCGGCGTCGACATCGGCACCAAGCTCGAGGTCTATGACCTCATCCGCGAGGAGGCGCGGCAGGGTCGCACCTTCCTCTGGTACACCACCGAAACCGACGAGCTCGACAATTGCGATCGCGTCTATGTGTTCCGCAATGGCGGCATCGTCGCCGAACTGGCGCATGACGAAATCACCGAGGAGCGCGTGATCCAGTCCTCTTTCGCCGAGACCGCCGCCTGATGACCGCCACCCCCGCCACCGCCGGCCTGGGCAGCGGGCCGGGCCGTTCGTCCGGCCGCGCCGTGCTGCTGCGCCAGCTGCTGCCGGCGCTGTCGCTGGTCCTGATCCTCGCCGCTATCGCCTGGCTCAATCCGCGCGCCATCAATTATTTCGGCTTCAGCCTGATGCTGAACCTGGCCATTCCGATCGCCCTGGCGACGATCGCGCAGATGTTCGTCATCACGGTCAACGAGCTCGACCTGTCGATCGGCTATTTCGTGAGCTTTGTCGGCTGCATAACCGCCACCTGGCTGCATGACGCGCCGGCCGTCGGCGTCGCCATCCTGCTCCTCTCCATTATCGTCTATGCCGCGCTCGGCGCCCTCATTCACTTGCGCAACCTGCCCTCCATCGTGGTGACGCTCGGCATGAGCTTCGTCTGGCAGGGGCTCGCCATTCTCGTGCTGCCCAAGCCCGGCGGCAAGGCGCCGGACTGGCTGCTGGCGATCATGGGTTTCAAGCCGCCGGTCATTCCCTTTCCGATCGTGGCCGCCATAGTGATCGCGCTGGTCGTCCACTTCGCGCTCATGAAGAGTTCCTACGGCGCGGTGCTGCGCGGCGCCGGCGGCAATGCGCAGGCGGTGGGCCGCGCCGGCTGGTCGCTGCTCAGGATCAAGGTGACGATGTTCGGGCTCGCGGGCCTTTTCGGCGTGTTCTCGGGCATGGCGCTCATCGGCAATACCACCTCGGCGGATGCCAATATCGGCAATGGCTATACGCTGCTCTCGATCGCCGGCGTCATTCTCGGCGGCGGCGAATTCGTCGGCGGGCGTGTCTCGCCGATCGGCGCCGTCATCGGCGCGCTGACCCTGGCGCTCGCCGCCTCGCCCCTCCTCACCTTCATGCACATCCCGCCCGATTGGGCCGCCGCCGCCAATGGCGTGATCCTCATCGTCGTGCTGGCGGCGCGCGCGCTCATCGGCCGGAGGACCAGCCGATGACCGTCATGCGCAGGCTTCTCGCCCAGCCCTGGATCTGGAGCTTCATCGGCGCCGCGCTGGTCTTCATGGCGACGATCGCCTTTACGGGCGGCTATGGCGCCGGCGGCATCGTCACCGCCGCGCTGTCGCTCGCCGTCTTCATGGTGATCGTCGGCATCGGGCAGATGTTCGTGATCACCCTCGGGCCGGGCAATGTCGATCTGTCGCTGCCCGCCAATATCGGCCTCGCCAGCGCCGTCGCCATGAAAACCATGGGCGGGGACGACCACCTGATCGTGCTCGGCCTGCTTGCCGCCCTGGCGAGCGGCGCGGTGGTGGGGCTCTTCAATTACGCGCTGATCCGCGTATTGCGGATTCCGCCGATCATTGCGACGCTCTCCTCGAGCTTCATCGTCCTTTCCGTCGATATCAGCTATGGCCGCGGCCTGCAGATCAAGCCGCCGCCGGCGCTCGCCGACTTCACCAATTTCCAGATTGCCGGAGTCCCGCTCCTCGCCATACTGATCGCGCTGTTCGCGATCCTCGCCGGCATCGCGCTGCGGCGGCTGGTCTATGGGCGCTCGGTGCTCGCCATCGGGCAGAACATGCGCGCGGCCTGGCTCGCCGGCATTCCGGTCGAGCGCATCCGGCTCATCACCTATGTGCTCTCTGGCGCGCTGGCCGGCATCGACGGTGCCCTGCTCGCCGGCTATTTCCGCGGCGCCACCGTCGACATCGGCAATGATTATCTGCTGAATTCCATCGCCGTGGTGGTGATCGGCGGCACCTCGGTGGCGGGCGGCAAGGCGAATGTGCCCGGCATCTGGGGCGCGGCGCTGTTCCTGGTGCTGCTCACCACCATGCTCAATACCTTCGGGCTCTCCGCCGGGCTCAGGCTGCTGCTCACCGGCCTCATCATCGTAGGTGTCATCACCGTCGCCGGAGGACAGAAAGCGGCGCGGTGATCGTGAATTTCTGGGAGGAGAACATGCCGTTCGTGAACATCAGGCTCGTTCGGGAAAAGATCGCCGACGATCCGGCGGGCAAGAAGGACAAAATCGCCCGCGGCGTGGTCGAGGCCATCAATCGCACCACCGGCATCCCCGCCGATGACGTCTGGGTGGTGTTCGAGGAAGTCGCCGCCGAGGACTGGTTCGTCGGCGAAAAGAATGTCGAAACCCGCAGCAAGACCGCGGGCAAATAGCGACGCCCCGCTGCCCGCGCGCAGCGCCGTATCGCCCAAGCATGAGGGAGGGACTGCCTTGAGCAGCGACTATTTCGAAGTCATCGATCCGCGCTTTGCCCGCCTGTGCAATGGCAACGGGCATCTCCAGCAGATCGCGACCGGCCTCGTGTGGGCCGAGGGGCCGGCCTGGTTCGGCGGCGGGCGCTATCTGGTCTGGTCCGACATCCCGAACAACCGCATGATGCGCTATGACGAGACGGACGGCTCCGTCTCGGTGTTCCGCGCGCCATCGGGCAATGCCAACGGCCACACGGTCGACCGCCAGGGGCGCTTGGTTTCCTGCGAGCATGGCAACCGGCGCGTCAGCCGCACCGAGCATGACGGCACCATCGTGACCCTCGCCGACAGCTTCGAGGGCAAGCGGCTCAATTCGCCCAATGACGTGGTGGTGAAATCGGACGGTTCCATCTGGTTCACCGATCCGATGTATGGCATCGACAACGATTACGAGGGCAACAAGGCCGATAGCGAGATCGGCGCCTGCTATGTCTATCGCATCGATCCGGCGAGCGGCGCCATCACCGCGGTCATCCGGGACATGGTGCGCCCCAACGGGCTGGCCTTCTCGCTCGATGAATCGCTGCTCTATGTCGCCGACACCGGCGCCACCCACAAGCCCGGTCATCCGGCCGAGATTCGGGTCTTCGACGTAAAAGGCGACGCCGTCGCCAATGGCCGCCAGTTCGCCGTCTGCACCAATGGCCTGTTCGACGGCTTCCGCCTCGACAGCGAAGGGCGCATCTGGACCAGTGCCGCCGACGGCGTCCACTGCTACGACCCGGACGGCACGCTGATCGGCAAGATCAAGGTCCCCGAGGTCGTCTCCAACGTGGCCTGGGGCGGGATCAAGTTCAACGTGCTCTATATCTGCGCCACCACCTCGGTCTACGCCGTGCGTCTGATGGTCAACGGCCACCGGACCTACTAGCTAAGGCCCAGTTTTCAGGCGTTGGTCAGCGATGGGCTGCCATTGGGGTCGCCGGGCGCCGTCTCGACGCCGAGGTCGGGGAAGGTGACGATGCGGCGGCCATGGAAGTCGGTGCGCACCACCACAAGGTTCTGCTCCTCGAAATAGGTGAGCAGACGCCGCGCGCGGCTCACCGAATGCGTGCCATAGATGCGCGCCAGCACCGCGTCGGGCGGGCATTGCTCGCCCGTCACCGCCGCCTGCGCGATGGCGAGGAAGACGCTCTGCACATCGTCCGGCAGGCGTTCTGAAAGCGCGAGCACCCGCTGCCATTGCGCGCCGGCCGCGACATCCGCCGCCACATTCGCCCGCCCGATCGCGAGCCGCCGCCGGAAAGCCGGCAGGGCCAACGGCTCGCCCGGCACCCGATGGATGCGGCAGCGGACGAGGAAATCCTGGTAGAGCACGGCGACCGTCCGGAAGCCGCTGTCCGGATCGTCGAGCACCTCCCGCATCACTTCATCGAGCAGCGCCTCCCGCGCTGCGGCATCTATGGCGGGCAGTTCGGCCGGCGCCCGCGCGGGCTCCGCCTCGCGCGGCCGGCTGAGCTGGGCGAGCAAATCGGCCGTGGGCGTCACCACGGGCCTGGGCGGCCGGCGAACCGCGCGCAGCGGCTCCTCCGCCGGTTGCGTGAAGATCAGCGCCTCGACATCGGCGGGCGTCTCCGGCAGGGGTTCCAGCTTGGGATTGGCCGACCGGGCGCTGGTTTCCACGGCCCCGATCACCACCGGCACGGGCCGGCGCGACAGGGCCGGTCCGAGCGCCACGAAATGGCCGCGCTCGAGATCGCGGAACATTTCGGCCTGCCGGCGATCCATTCCCAAGAGGTCCGCCGCCCGCGCCATGTCGATGTCGAGGAAGGTGCGCCCCATGAGGAAGTTCGAGGCCTCCGCCGCCACGTTCTTGGCGAGCTTGGCCAGCCGCTGCGTCGCGATCACCCCGGCGAGCCCGCGCTTGCGCCCGCGGCACATGAGATTGGTCATTGCGCCGAGCGACAGCTTCCGCGCTTCGTCGGCCACCTCGCCGCCCGCGGCGGGGGCGAACAATTGGGCCTCGTCGACCACCACCAGCACGGGATACCAGAAATCGCGCTCCGCCTCGAAGAGGCCGCCGAGAAACGCGGCGGCGCAGCGCATCTGCTGCTCGGCATCGAGCCCTTCGAGGTTGAGCACCGCCGATACGCGATGCTGGCGGACGCGCCCGGCGATGCGGGTCAGCTCGGCTTCGGGCCGCGCCGCATCGATCGCCAGGTGCCCGAACCTGTCGGCGAGCGTGACGAAGTCCCCTTCCGGGTCGATCACGATCTGCTGCACCAGTGAGGCGCTCTGCTCCAGCAGGCGTCGGAGCAGGTGGGATTTGCCCGAACCGGAATTGCCCTGCACCAGAAGGCGCGTCGCCAGCAATTCCTCGAGATCCAGATCGATGGTGGTGCCGCCGGTGGCGGTGCCCATGTCAACCGAGATAGCCATCAGCCCCGTGAGTCTGTCCTTGGGAAAGCCCGCTTTCTATCACGGATGCCGCCCCCGTGCCGGCCGCGCCGGACATACCCACAATTGATCGCTCGGGATCGCCGCCCCGCCGCATATCTTCCCTGCACAGGGCCGTCGAGGGGCAGCTAAGCCCTTTCAACTTATCTAAAAGCGCCTTCGCAGTCGATTGACACGGTTTTCATTCGTTCATAGCGTCGTTGCGGGAGGACAGGACAAGGCTTGGCAGAACAACGCGGAGGCGCCGTTTGGCGATACATCCGCGGACGGCGAAGCTTTGCGGAGAAGTCTTCCCGGCCTCGAGGCCGCTGCATTCGCAAAGGGAGGGAATAATGACTTCTACTTTCTACAAGCTCAGCCTGGGCGCCGCCGCCGGCGTGCTGATGGCGTTTGCCGTGGCGCCGGCGATGGCGGCGGGACCGTCGGTCGTCGCGGGGCCCGCGAGCGACCCCAAGTGCTATGTGCCCTGGGCCCAGGACACCAAATTCCTGCAGTTCCCGGCCAAGAAGGGGCCGTACCGCATCGCCCTTGCCAATGGCTATATCGCCAATACCTGGCGCATCCAGATGGTGCAGACCGCCAAGGCCTACGCCGCCCAGCCTGACGTCGCCAAGGACATCAAGGAATTCAAGGTCGTGTCCACCGGCGAGGACGTGGCGGCGCAGATTTCGGCGATCAACAACTTCATCGATTCCGGCTACGACGCCATCGTCGTCGACGCCCAGAACCCGGAAGCCTTCGCGCAGGTCATCAAGCGCGCCAAGAATGCCGGCGTGGTGCTCGTCGCCTTCGACAATACGCTCGATACCACCGACGCCATCGACGTCGACGTCGACCAGGAAGGCCTCGGCGAACTCTGGGGCAAGTGGCTGGTCGACCATATCCCCAATGGCGGCAAGGTGCTCGAAGTGCGCGGCGTCGCCGGCACCTCGGTCGATACCGACCGCCATAACGGCGTGCACAAGGTGCTCGATGCCTCGGGCAAGAAGTGGGACGTGGTCGAGGCGGTCGGCAAATGGGACGACGGCACCGCCCAGAAGGCCGCGGCCGATGCCTTTGCCGTGCAGGGCCATTTCGACGGCATCACCGCGCAGGGCGGGGACACCGGGGTGGTGCACGCCATGCAGGATGCCAACCAGCCCTGGGTGCCGTTCGCCGGTGAAACCGAGAACGGCTTCCGCAAGGCCTGCGCCGCCCATGCGGCGGACGGCCTGAAATGCACCTCCGCCGGCAGCGGCCCGGCCCAGGTCGGCGTCGCCATCAAGACCGCCATCGACGCCTTGAAGGGCAATGTGGTGCCGCAGGCGATCAAGCTGCCGCTGGCCGTCGTCTCCGATCCCGATTTCAAGGACGGGGAGAATTTCTACTCCGACCAGTCGGACAATTTCTTCGTCGGCAATTCCTTCCCTACCTGCGGCGTCAATTTCACCGCCCAGGAAATCATGGGCCAGAGCAAGGAAAACACGAAGTAGCACGCAAGTCATGGCCGCCGGCGTCGTCGCCGGCGGCCGGTTCCGCGGCGGGATGAATTCATGGCAGGCACCGAACCGCTCTTCCGCATGGAGGGGATCACCAAGCGTTATGGCGGCGTGCTGGCGCTCGACCGGGCGGAGCTGACCGTGGAAGCGGGCCGGGTCCACGCCATTCTGGGCGAGAACGGCGCCGGAAAATCCACCCTCATCAAGGTCATGTCGGGCGTCGTCAGGCCCGACGAGGGCCGCCTGCTGCTCGAAGGGCGGGAAGTGAACTTTCCCGATCCGGCCGCGGCCAATGCGGCGGGCATCGTCTGCATTTTCCAGGAGCTGTCGCTCATTCCGGAGCTGACGGTCGCCGACAACATCATCGCCTCCCGCCCGCCCAAATGGCTGGGGATGATCGACCGCAAGGCGCAGCGCCGGCTCGCCGAGGAGGCGCTGGAGCGCGCCGGCGGGGCGGAAATTCACCCGAGCGCGCTGGTCAAGGACCTGCCCCTGTCGCGACGGCAGATCGTCGAGATCGCCAAGGCGCTGGCCCGCCAGCCGCGCGTGCTGATCCTCGACGAGGCGACCTCGGCGCTCACCTCGAGCGATGTGGCAAGGGTGTTCGAGGTGCTCCGGCGGCTGCGGGCCGAGGGCGTTGCGCTGCTCTATATCTCCCACCGCATGCACGAGATCGCCGAGCTGGCCGATACCTGCACGGTCTTCCGCAACGGCCGGAATGTTGCAACCTACGAGGCCGGCACCAAGACCGACGAACAGGTCGTGGAGCTGATGATCGGCCGCGAATACCACAACGTCTTCCCCAGAAAGCCGCCCGCGCCCGATGCAAGCGTCAAGCCGCTGCTCGAAGTGAAGGACCTCGCCTGGGCGCCGCGCCTCAATGGCGTCTCGCTCAGCGTCAGGCCCGGCGAAGTGGTCGGCCTCGGCGGCCTAGACGGGCAGGGGCAGCGCGAATTGCTGCTGGCCCTGTTCGGCGTGCTGCGCGGCACGACGGGCGAAGTGGTCGTCGACGGGCGCCCGGTGTGGCTCAATTCGCCCCGGCAGGCCCGCGCCGGCGAAATCGGCATGGCGCTCATCCCCGAGGATCGCAAGACCGAGGGGCTGATGCTGCCCATGTCGGTGCGCGACAACCTCTCCTTCGCCGCCATGCCGCTGTTTTCCCGCGGCGGCATCATCGATCGCGGCGCCGAGCGGCGGGCGGTCGAGAAGATGGTGAAGCTTCTCGCCATCAAGAGCGACGGCGTCGCCGTGCCGGCGGGCTCGCTTTCGGGCGGCAACCAGCAGAAGATCGTCATCGCCAAATGGCTGATGCGCCGCCCGCGCATCATCCTGCTCAACGATCCCACGCGCGGCATCGATGTCGGCACCAAGCAGGAAATCTATCAGCTGCTGCGGCGGCTGGCCGACGAGGGCGCGGCGATCATCCTCTATTCGACCGATTACGACGAGCTGATCGGTTGCTGCGACCGGGTGCTCGTCATGTATGACGGGGCGGTGAGGCGGACGCTGGAGGGGGCGGAGATCACCGAGCGGGCGCTGGTGGCGAGCGCGCTCTCCATCGACAATGCCAAGCTGGGAGCGGCGCCGGCGCCGGCCGGGGCATGAGCGAGTTCCGCTTCTGGTTCGCTAATCAGCGCGGCGCGCTGCTGGCCCTCGTGCTTTTCCTCCTGATGTTCGGCATCTATATCGCCAACCACCCGGCCATCCAGAACAGCGGCTTCACCGTCGAGGCGGTCGGCAATGTGGTGCAGACGGCCGCCAATAAGGGGGTGCTGCTGGCGCTGGTCGCCATGGCGCAGACCTTCGTGGTGCTCACCGCGGGCATCGATCTGAGCGTCGGCATGGTCTTCATCCTTGCCAATTGCGTCGCCTCGGTCGTCGTCATCGGCCCGCTGCCGATGGCGATCCTCGGCGTCGTCGGCGTGCTGCTTGTCGGCGCGGTCTGCGGCGCGATCAACGGGCTGGTGGTGATCTTCGGCCGGCTGCAGCCGATCGTCGTCACGCTGGCGACCGGCGCGGTCTATTTCGGCATCGCGCTCTGGCTGCGGCCCTCGCCGGCCAGCGCCCCCGATTTCAATTCGGACCTCGCGGATTTCTTCACCGGCAAGCTGTTCGACCTCATACCGACCAGCCTCGTCATGCTGCTCGTCATCGTGCTGGTCGTCTGGATTCCGGTCCGGCGCTCGGAAATCGGCCGCACGATCTACGCGGTCGGCTCGTCCGAATCGGCGGCCTATATGTCCGGCATGCCGATCCGGCGCGCCAAGTTCCTGGCCTATATGCTGGCCGGCCTGCTCGCGGCGCTGGGCGGCGTGTTCCTTACCTTCTTCACCTATTCCGGCGAGGCGTCCTCGGCCAATGGCTCGACCTATACGCTCTATTCCATTGCCGCCGTGGTGCTCGGCGGGGTCTCGCTGTTCGGCGGCCGCGGCAGCGCCATCGGCGCCATCTTCGGCGCGCTCGCCTTCCGCGCCATCGGCGACCTGCTGTTCGTCTTCAATCTCGATCCCCTCTGGCAGCCGCTGTTCCAGGGCGTGGTGCTGCTGATCGCCGTTTGCATCGGCGCGGCGCGCCTGTTCCAGGTGCGCAACCGCCTCGAACTTTTCGGCTGAGGTCGCCATGGCAGAGACAACCGCTCCCGTCCCCTCGGGGCGCAGCAAGAGCTGGCGCGATGGCGTCAATGTGCCGGTGCTGACCGCCTTCGGCTGCATCATCGTGCTGCTGGTGCTCGGCAGCCTCTATTCGCCGAACTTCCTCTCGCCCGAATATCTGCTGCAGCAGCTCAAGGTCGGCGCCTTCCTGGGGATCATCGCCACCGGCATGATGCTGGTGATCCTGCTCGGGCAGATCGACCTCTCCGTGCCCTGGACGGTGACCGTGGGCGCCATGATGGGCTGTGCGGCGGTCTCCTACGGCCCGGCCGGGCAGGCGCTCGCCATTCCGTTCGGCATCTTCTGCGGGCTGGTCATCGGGGCGGTCAATGGCTTCGGCGTCGCCTATCTGCGTATCCCCTCGATGATCGTGACGCTGGCCGTCAACGCCGTGGCCCAGGGCCTCATGGTCGCCTATACCGGCGGCTTCGCGCCCCAGGACGCCGCCTCCCCGGCCATGAAGCTCATCGCGGCGCAATCGACCCTGGGCGTGCCCAATGCCGTGCTGGTCTGGATCGTGGTCGGCGCGCTCGCCGTCTTCCTGCTGACGCGAACGACCTTCGGCCGCGCGGTCTATGGCATCGGCAACAAGGAAGCGGCGGCCTATCTCTCGGGCGTTTCCACCCAGCGCGTGGTGCTCGTCGCCTTCGCCCTGTGCGGCGCCCTGTCGGCCTTTGGCGGCGTGCTGCTTGCGGGCTATGCCGGCAAGGCCGCGCAATCCATGGGCGACGCCTATCTGCTGCCGGCCATCGCGGCGGTGGTGCTCGGCGGCACCTCGATCCTCGGCGGGCGCGGCTCCTATCTCGGCACCGTCGCCGGCGCCGTGCTGATCACACTGCTGCAGTCGATCCTTTCCGTGATGCAGATCGCCGAGTTCGGCCGCCAGATCATCTACGGCGTCATCATCCTCGCCATGCTGCTGCTCTACGGCCGCGAAAAGGTCATCCGGTAGAGCGTTTTCAAGAAAAGTGGCTCCACTTTTCTGGTTCGAAAACGCGATGACTCCTAGAGCCTGCTGCATCAAGCCCTGCGGCCCGCGGCATCGCCGCGGCCGCTCCCGGCCACAGTCTTCAAGATCAGCCGCAAATCCGCCCCCGGCGACATGTCGCTCAGATAGGTCGCATCCAGCGCCGCGAGCCGTTCGGGGTCCGACATGTCGACGCCCGCCACCTGCGACACGCCGGTTATCCCCGGCCTGAGGCCGGCGACGCCACGCGCCCGCCGCGCGCGGATCAATTCGACCTGCGTGGGCAGGCAGGGACGGGGCCCCACCAGGCTCATCTCGCCCTTGAGGATGT
Organism: Devosia sp.; assembly: GCA_035547675.1. Classification (GTDB taxonomy): domain Bacteria; phylum Pseudomonadota; class Alphaproteobacteria; order Rhizobiales; family Devosiaceae; genus DASZTU01. The sequence continues at coordinate 12,905 of DASZUI010000117.1, read as the reverse complement.
TCCACAGCTGCGGCAGCTCGTCGAGCTTGCTGCGCCGCAGGAAGCCGCCGACCGGCGTGATCGCCGCGACATCGACCTTATGGCTGGGGAGGTCCGGCGTGCTGATGCGCATCGTCCTCAGCTTGAGGCAGGTGAACGGCACCTCGTTACGGCCGATGCGCACCTGCCGGAAGATGGCCGGCCCCGGCGAGGTCAGCCGGATGGCGATGGCGCAGGCGAGGATCAGCACGGCCGCAAAGGGCAGGGCGACGATCGCCAGCGCCAGGTCGAAGGCGCGCTTCATCGGGCGGCGCCCGCGGCCATGAAGGCGGCTGCCGATTGCCGGATCGCCTCGATCAGCGGCAGCGCCGGCCGAAACCCGAAACGCTCGGCGAACCGGCTGCCATCGGCTTCGAGCGGTCCGAGCAGGCTGTCGACCGCCGCCCCGGCGCCGATGGCGCGTCCCGCGGCGGCCATGAGGCCGGGCGGGATCGAAAGCAACCCCGGCGGCCGCTTCATGCCTGCCCGCAGGGCGGTGATCACTTCCGGCAGCATCAGCGCCTGCGGATCGGCAACCAGATAGGCGCCGCTGAGCGCGGGCGCGGCATCGCTGCCGCACACCAGCGCCACCGCCGCCGCCAGATTGTCCGCCGCAATATAGCTTCGCCTCGCCCTTACGGCGCCGAAGGGCAGGGGCAGGCCGGTCGCCGCCAGCCGCATCAGCCGCCGCCAATTCCCCGTGGAATCGGCGCCGATCACCAGCGGCGGCCGGAGCGAGACGGCGAGGATTTCCCGCCCGAGTGCCGCCACCGGCATTTCGCCCGCGTGCTTGGACCGGCCGTAAATGCTGTGCGGGGCGGGGGGCGTCTCGTCGGTCACGATCATCGGCGCGCAATTGTCGGCGACGGCCATGATGCTGCTGATCGAGATGAAGCGCCGCACGCCCGATTCCCGCGCCGCCGCGCAGAGCCGTTCCGTGGCCTCGGCATTGGCGCGCATGAAGCTCGCTTCGGGAAACCGTCCCCCCGCGAGCCCGGCGATGTGAACCACCGTTTCGACGCCCGCGAGGTGTGCCTCGAGCGCGGCGTCGGCGAGATCGCCGGCCGTTGCCGCTTCAAGCCGGCCCTGCCAGACGGCGGGCATTTTCGCGGGGTCGCGCACGAGAAGCCGCAAATCCTGCCCCTCGGCAAGCAGCGCCGCCGTCACATGGCGCCCCACGAACCCCGTCGCGCCGGTGATGAGGATTTTGCCGCCCGCCATCGCTCCGCAACGCGCCCGCTGTCACTATCGCCCATCCCTATTCGCAGCCGGCAGGCAATGGCAAGCCGTGGTTTGCCCCATCAGCCGGAGAGCTCGATCCAGGCCGGCGCATGGTCGCTCGGCCTGTCCCAGCCCCGCACCTCGACATCGACCCCGCCGCCCTCCAGCCGCTCGGCGCCGGCGCGGTTGAGCAGCAGGTGATCCATGCGCAGGCCCGAACTCTTGTCGTAGCCGCCCCGGAAGCCGAAATTCCAATAGGTGTAGATGCCTTTTTCCGGGTGGACCGTACGCAGCGCGTCGACCCAGCCCGCCTGCAGCATCTGCGCATATTCGGTCCGGCTTTCGGGAAAATAGACCGCGTCGAACACCCAGCGGCGCGGCACGACCGCATCGATCTCGGTCGGCACCACATTGTAGTCGCCGCAGAGCACGACCGGCGCATCGGCTGCCGCCAGCCCGCGCGCATAATCGCGCAGGCGCTCGAACCAGCGCAGCTTGTAGTCGAACTTTGGGCCCGGCGCCGGATTGCCGTTGGGCAGATAGAGGCAGCCGACCACGAGCTCCCCCACCTGCGCCTCGAGATAGCGGCTATGCGTGTCGTCCGGGTCGCCCGGCAGGCCCCGCCGGCGCTCGACAGGCGCCGTGCCCCGCGACAGGATGGCGACGCCGTTATAGGACTTCTGGCCATGCCAGACCGCCTGATAGCCCGCCGCCGCGATCGCCTCGGCGGGGAATTTCTCGTCCGAGGTCTTCAGTTCCTGCAGGCACGCTATGTCGGGCGCGTAGTCGGCAAGCCAGCGCAGCAGCACCGGCAGGCGCCCGTTGACGCCATTGACGTTGAAGGTCGCGATCTTCATGGCCGCCGAGACTGCCGGCGGGCCGTCAATTGCTCAGCACGATCTTGCCCCGCACATGCCCGTGCTCCAGCGCCTCCTGGGCGGCGCCCGCCTTTTCCAGCGGAAAGGTCGACTGCACCGCCGGCTTCACCTTGCCCGCCTCGATCAGCCGGCCGATTTCGGCGAGCTCGGCGGCATTGGCTTGCGTCATGTAGCGAACCCCGCGCATGCCGCGCCGGCCTCCTCCTGCGAGGGCTCTCCCAGGGTCGAGACGATGATGCCGCCCGGCTTGAGCACGTCCCAGGAGCGCGCCTGCGTCTCGCCGCCGATTAGATCGTAAACGAGGTCCATGCCGGAAAGCTCGTCTTCGAAGCGCTGGTTCTTGTAGTCGATCACCTCGTCGGCGCCGATGCCGCGTAGGTAATCGGCGTCCTGCGCCGAGGCGGTGGTCGCAACGAATGCGCCGTGCGCCTTGGCGAACTGCACCGCCAGATGCCCGACGCCGCCCGCGCCGCCATGGATGAGCACCCGCTGCCCGGCCGCAAGCCCGCCCTGGTCGAACAGGCCCTGCCACGCCGTCAGCCCGGCGAGCGGCACCGCCGCCGCCTCTATGAAGGAGAGGTTTTTCGGCTTGCGCGCCGCCTCCTCCGGCTTGACGAGGACATATTCGGCATAGGTGCCGCGATCCCGTCCGAGCAGCGCGAAAATCTCGTCGCCCGTGCTGAATCCCGAAACGCCCGGCCCGACCTGCTCGACGGTCCCGGCGAGGTCGCGCCCCAAGGTGATCGGCAGGTCCTGCTGCTGCCGCGAATAGCCGCCGGCGCGCATCTTGAAATCGACCGGGTTGACGCTGGCCGCCGCCACCCGGACGAGCAGCTCGCCCGGGCCGGCGGCAGGCCTCTGCACGTCGTCGCGCTGCAGCACATCCGGGCCGCCGAATTCATGTATCCGCATGGCTTCCATCGAACTCTCCATCGCCTGAGGCACTTAGCGGCGAACGGCAGCGGAGGCCGGCGGTTCCGTGCCGCCGCACCGAACCGCACAACACACCGCGAGCGGCGCCAAAATGCGCTCACAAATCAATTTGCAAAACGATTTGCATAATCCATCCGGGGACGCTAACTTCCCTCCATGAGCACGATTGCCAAGGTGGCGGAACGAGCTGGGGTGTCGGTGACGACGGTGTCGCACGTGATCAATCACGCCGATCGCGTTTCGAAGCCGCTGCGCGACCGCGTGCAGGCAGCCATCGACGAGCTGGGCTATCGGCCCAACCCCCAGGCGCGCAGCCTCAGGACGGGGCGCACCAATGTCGTGGCCATGCTGATCCCCGACATCCGCAACCCGTTCTACCCGGAGCTGGTGAAGACCGCGCAGACGGCGCTGGAGGAGGTCGGGCTCGACACCCTGGTCTTCAACACCGACGTGCCGGGCGGGCACGCCGAGGAGCATGGCCGCGAATATCTGCGGCAGGTGCAGCGGCGCCGGGTCGACGGGCTGATCGTCGGCGACTTCGCGCTGCACGGCATTCATGACGAGCTGTTCAATCTGGACGTGCCGGCGGTCTTCATCGGCCACCTGCCCAACCAGGCGGTCGACAGCGTCAAGCTCGACGATTTCGGCGGCGGAAAGCTCATCGGCGCCCATCTCGCTGCCAAAGGGCATCGGCGCATCGCCCATGTCACCGGCCCGGCGGTGTTCGCCGAGGCCATGGCGCGCGCCGAAGGCTTCGAAGCGGGACTTGCCGCCGGCGGCGTGGCGCCGGACCCGGCGCTGCGCTTCGAGGGCAGCTATCTGCCGCCCTCGGGCCAGCAGGCGGCGCGCTGGCTGATGGCCTTTAAGGACGCCGAGCGGCCGACGGCCATCTTCTTCGCCAACTATCTGATGGCGATGGGCGCGCTGACGGAGTTTCACGACCGGGGCGTTCGCGTGCCCGAGGATTTGGCGGTCGCCGTCTTCGACGACCTGCCGCAGCTCGAATATGTGCGGCCGCGCCTGACGCGGGCGGGCAGGAGTCCCGCCGTGCTCGCCCAGTGCGCCGCCGACCTGCTGCTCGACCGACTGAACGGAGGATATGCCGGCCCGTCGCGCGCCGAAGTGATCGACTGCGCGCTGCAGGTGTTCGAATCGGCATGAGGACGGGGCGGCAGGACTGATTTCGGCCCGAGGGGCCGGAGCCGATCATCGAGAACAAGGGGAGGAACCTATCGATGGGCAATAACGGACGCATGCGGGGCGGCTTCAGCCGTCGCGCCATTCTCAAGGGCGGCGCCGCGCTGGGCGCCGCGGGCCTCGCCGGCCTGCCGATGACGCGCGGCGCCTTTGCGCAGTCGAAGACGCTGAATTTCTGGAATTTCTATGCGCCGGGCGGCCAGCAGCCGCAGGCCCAGATCGACTGGTGGACGAAGATGGCGTCCGACTGGAACGCCAATAACGACACCAAGGTCGAGCTCGACTATCTGGTCGACTACATGCAGGGCAACAAGCTCTCGACCGCCTTCGCCTCGGGGCAGGGGCCCGACCTGTTCCTGATCTCGCCCGGCGATTTCCTCCGCTATTACAATGGCGGCGTCCTGCTCGACCTCACGCCCTTCATCGACCCCGATGTGCAGAAGGACTTCCCCGATGCCGTCATGGGCACGCGCAAGGTCGACGGCAAGATTTACGGCGTGCCGATGGAAGTCGAGCCGATGGCCTTCTACTATTCGGTCAAGGCCTTCGAGGACGCCAAGCTCAACGAGAACGACGTCCCCAAGACCTGGGAAGAGCTGCTCGAGATCGGCAAGAAGCTGACCACGTCTGACCGCTTCGGCCTGCTGTTCGAGACCCAGCCCGGCTATTACCAGAACTTCACCTGGTATCCCTTCATGTGGGAGGGCGGCGGCGAGTTCCAGACCCCCGACGGCAAGAGCGGTTTCAACTCCCCGGCGGTGGTGCAGGCCCTGAAGCTCTGGAAGGATGCCATCGATTCCGGCGCCGCTCCGCGTCAGGTCAATTCCGGCGGCAACGACATCGTCGCCAATCTCGGCGCCGGCTATTGCGCCATCCAGAACTGCGGCATCTGGGGCATCGCCGCTATGAAGCAGAACGCGCCGGACGTGCCGTTCGGCATGTTCAAGCTCCCCACCCCGCCGGGCGGCAAATACGTCACGGTCGGCGGCGGCTGGGCCTTTGTCGCCAATGCCAAGGGGAAGGACCCGGAGACGGCCGGCAAGTTCATCGCCTGGGCGCTGGCCTCCAAGTCGCCGGATTCGCTCAAGCGCGTCGTCGACTGGTGCACGGTGGCCAAGTCCGACATGCCGCCGCGCCAGAGTGCGCTGCAGGCCGGCGCCGCGGCATACGGCCAGGGCGAGCTGAAGTTCTTCGCCGACGAGGTCTATCCCGGCGCCCGCGGCGAGCCGCGCCTGCCGCCCGAAGCCTACAAGATCATCTCCGACGCGATCCAGGCCGCCCAGCTCGGCGGCGTCGATCCGCAGCAGGCGGCCGAGACGGCATCGACCCAGCTCGACCAGTTCCTCGCGACCTATCACGGCGCGCCGATGCTCTGACGCAATCGGCCGGGGGGCAGGTTCCTGCCTCCCGCCACCCCGCGCGCGCTCCGGGCAGCGGGCGCCCGCGACGGATGGGACCCGCTGTCGTGACGCGATGCCCCTCCTTCGCCTCGGAATTCCGCATGGTAACTGATAGCAATATAGCGATGACAGCTCGGCCACAGACCGGAGACGGCCGCGGCGCGGCGCCCGCCGCCCGCCAGGGCGTCCGCCGGCCGGGCCTCAGCAGCCGCCAGCGCGAGGCGCTTGCGGGCTATCTCTTCCTTGCGCCCGATTTCCTCGGCCTGCTGCTGTTTGTCGGCATCCCCATGGTGCTGGCGCTGACCATGGGTTTCTTCGAGGTCAACGGCTTCGGCCAGTTCGGCTTTGTCGGCCTCGCCAATTACCGGCGCATGCTGGGAGACGGCGTCTTCTGGCAATGCCTCAGGGTGACGCTGGTCTATATGGTGCTGCTCGTGCCCTCGCTCTATGCCTCGGGGCTCGGCCTTGCCTTGCTGGTGCAGCGCACCAACCGCTTCAATTCCGTCATGCGCTCGATGTTCTTCGCCCCGCAAATGGTGAGCCTGGTGGTCGTGGCGCTGGTCTGGAAACTGCTGGCGCAGGACAAGATCGGCCTTATCTCGCGGCTTCTGTCGATGCTCGGCATTTCCGGCGTGTCGCTGCTCGGCAGCCCTGCCTTTGCCCTCTACGCCACCCTGTTCGTGACCGTGTGGTTCCTCATGGGCTTCTACATGCTCATCTTCATCGGCGGCCTGCAGGACATTCCGCGCGAATATTACGAGGCGGCCGAGATCGATGGCGCCTCGCGGCTGCGCGCCTTCTGGCACATCACTTTGCCGCTGCTCCGGCCGACGAGCTTCTTCGTGCTGCTGATCTCGCTCGTCGCGGCGGTCGCCGGCTCGCAGGCCTTCGACCTCGTCTATGTGATGACCAAGGGCGGGCCGGCCAATGCCACCTCGGTGCTCATCTTCTACATCTACCAGCAGGCCTTCCAGTACAGCGCCTTCGGCTATGGCGCGGCCATGGCTTCCATCCTCGTCGTCATCCTCATGCTCGCGACGCTCCTGCTGTTCCTGATGACGCGCGGAGGGCGCTTCCACTATGAATAGTCCCGCCCTGCTCAGTCGGCGCCAGGCCGATATCGTCCGGCTGGTCTGGATGCTGGTGACGCTGATCCTCGCGCTGATGACGATTTTTCCCCTGCTCTGGATGCTCTCCAGCGCCTTCAAGGGGCAGGCCGAGGTCTTCCAGCCCAACCTCTTGCCCAAGGCGCCCACCTGGCGGAACTTCGTCTATGTGCTGACCCAGGTGCCGTTCGCCCGCTACCTGCTCAACAGCTTCATCGTCTCCGCCGCTGTGACCGTGATCGCGCTGTGGTTCCACACCATGGCGGGCTACGCGCTGGCGCGGCTCAGGTTTCCGGGACGGGAGGGGCTGTTCCTCGCCATCTTCTCGACCTTCCTGGTGTCGCTGCCGGTCATCATCGTGCCGCTCTTCATCGTGGTGCGTTCGATGGGCATGCTCAATTCCTATGCCGGGCTCATCGTGCCGGCGATCTTCAACGCCTTCGGCATCTTCCTGCTCCGGCAATATTATCTGTCGCTGCCGCGCGAGCTGGAGGAGGCGGCGGTAATCGACGGCGCCGGCTATTGGCGCATCTACTGGAGCGTCATCCTGCCGCTGAGCCGGCCGATCATCGCCTCGCTCGCCATCCTGTTCTTCCTGGCCAACTGGAACTCCTTCCTCTGGCCGCTCACCGTCATAAACGACGAGAGCCTCTGGGTCGTGCAGGTCGGCATCGCCAATTTCTCCACCCAGTACGCCTCGGCCTGGAACTACATCATGGCCGCCTCCACCATCGTTGCGGCCCCCATGCTCGTGCTGTTCGTGATCTTCCAGCGGCAGATCATGGATTCGATCAAGACCAGCGGGCTCAAATAGGCCGCTTCCTTTCCTCAACGGACCGACCAGAACATGACCAGCTTCAATGGCCTCGGCGTCAGCCTCAACAATCTCTATCGCCTGTCCAACGCCAGGACCCGCTCGATTTCGCCGGAGAACTTCACCGGCGAAAAGGGCAGGGGCGGCATGGCGACCGAGGGCACCGGCGCCGTCCATGCGCGCGGCCTCGGCAGGGATGGCGGCACGCAGGGCTGGAAGGTCTCCCCCTCGATCCGCATCGAGCCCGGCGAAAAGCGCGTGCTCGCCGACATCAGGGGCATGGGCGCCATCCAGCAGATCTGGCTGACCACCGCCAATCTGCGCTGGCGCGACCTGATCCTCCGCATCTGGTGGGACGACCAGGAGCATCCGTCCGTCGAGGCGCCGGTCGGCGATTTCTTCTGCTGCGGCTGGAACCGCTTCGCGCAGGTGAGTTCGCTCGCCGTCTGCGTCAATCCGGGCCGGGCCTTCAACTGCTATTGGGAAATGCCGTTCCGCAAGGCGGCGCGCATCGAGATCGAGAACCGCGACCCCGACGATTTCGGCATCATCTATTACCAGGTGAACTACACGCTGACCGACGTGCCGGAAGACGCCGCCTATTTCCACGCCCAGTTCCGCCGCACCAATCCGCTGCCGTTCAAGGAAGACTACACCATCGTCGACGGGATCGAGGGCCGGGGCCAGTATGTCGGCACCTACATGGCCTGGGGCGTCAACAATTCCGGCTGGTGGGGCGAAGGCGAGATCAAGTTCTTCATGGATGGCGACAGGGAATTCCCCACCATCTGCGGCACCGGCACGGAGGACTATTTCTGCGGCGCCTATAATTTCGACGGCGGCGTGGTGGACGACACCATGGACAGCCGCTACCGCGAGTTCACCTCGCCCTATTCGGGCCTGCCGCAGGTGATCCGGCCCGACGGCACCTATCTGAGCCAGACCCGCTTCGGCATGTATCGCTGGCACCTCACCGATCCCGTCCGCTTCGAGAGCGACCTCAGGATCACCATCCAGGCGCTGGGCTGGCGCACCGAGAAGCAGAACCGCCGCTACCTGCCGCTCCAGGACGACATCGCCTCGGTCGCCTTCTGGTACCAGACCCTCCCCACCGCCCCCTTCCCGACGCTGCCCGACCGCGATTACCTCGAGATCATCTAGCCAGCGTCAGATCCGTTCAGTCCGATCCACCCACGTCGAAGCATCAAACGCGCCGCCATTCCCGCGAAAGCGGCAATCTCTGTTTCCTTCAAGGCTCGGAGCCTGCGGCAAAACCGAGATTCCCGCTTTCGCAGGAATGACGCCGGTTAGAGGCGCCGATTAGACTGGGCTCGATAGATCATGCTCCGGGCCACCCGGTGCATCGGGGTGGCCCGGATCGGCCTCAGCGCAGGTCGAAGCGGTCGGCGTCCATTACCTTGACCCAGGCGGCTACGAAGTCCTTCACGAACTTGTCCGCCGAGTCCGACTGGCCATAGACCTCGGCGAGTGCACGAAGCTGCGAGTGCGAGCCGAAGATCAGGTCGACGCGCGTGCCGGTCCATTTGAGCGCGCCGGTCTTGCGGTCGCGGCCTTCATAGACGCCTTCCTCGCCGGCCTTGGGGGCCCATTGCGTGGCCATGTCCAGGAGGTTGAGGAAGAAGTCGTTGCTTAGCGTCTCGGGCCGGCTGGTGAACACGCCATGCTCGTTGACGCCGGCCTTGAGCACACGCAGCCCGCCCACCAGCACGGTCATTTCCGGCCCGGTCAGGCGCAGCAGCTGCGCCCGGTCGATCAGCGCCTCCTCCTGCTCCATGAAGCTGCGCTGGCTGTAGTAATTGCGGAAGCCGTCGGCGCGCGGCTCGAGCGCCGCGAAGGAAACAACGTCCGTCTGTTCGGCCGAAGCATCCATGCGGCCCGGCGTAAATGGCACGGTGACCCGATGCCCGGCCGCCGCCGCGGCCTTCTCGATGCCGGCGCCGCCCGCCAGCACGATGAGGTCGGCCAGCGACACCTTCTTGCCGCCCGCCTGCGCCGCGTTGAAGGCCCGCTGCACGCCTTCGAGCGCCGCCAGCACCTTGGCGAGCTGGGCCGGCCGGTTGACCTCCCAATCCTTCTGCGGCGCGAGCCGGATGCGCGCGCCATTGGCGCCGCCGCGCTTGTCCGAGCCGCGGAAGGTCGAAGCGGAGGCCCAGGCGGTCGCGACGAGCTCGGAGACCGACAGCCCCGTGGCCAGGATCTTCGCCTTGAGGTCCGCGATGTCCCTCTCGTCCACCAGCGCGTGGTCGACCGGCGGGATGACATCCTGCCAGATCAGATCCTCCGCCGGGACTTCCGGTCCGAGGTAACGGACCTTGGGGCCCATGTCGCGGTGCGTGAGCTTGAACCAGGCCCGGGCGAAAGCGTCGGCGAACTCGTTCGGGTGCTCGTAGAAGCGGCGGGAAATCTTCTCATAGGCCGGGTCGAAGCGCAGCGACAGATCGGTCGTCAGCATGGTCGGCACGCGCTTCTTGCCGGGATCGAACGGGTCGGGGACCGATGCCTCGGCGCCCTTGGCCTGCCACTGCTTGGCGCCGGCGGGGCTGGTCGTCAGCTCCCATTCGTATTTGAACAGGTTCTCGAAGAAGTAATTGCTCCAGCGTACCGGCGTCTGCGACCAGATCACCTCGAGCCCGGAAGTGATGGCGTGCGGGCCCGAACCCGTCTCGTATTTGCTCTTCCAGCCCAGGCCCTGGTCCTCGAGGTCGGCGCCTTCCGGTTCGGCGGCGATCAGCGAGGGATCGCCCGCGCCATGCGTCTTGCCGAAGGTGTGGCCACCGGCGATCAGCGCCACCGTTTCCTCGTCGTTCATCGCCATGCGGCGGAAAGTTTCGCGGATGTCGCGCGCCGCCGCCACCGGGTCGGGATTGCCGTTCGGCCCCTCCGGATTGACATAGATAAGGCCCATCTGTACGGCGCCGAGCGGCTCCTGCAGCTGGCGCTCGCCGCTATAGCGCTCGTCGCCGAGCCAGGTGCCCTCCGGCCCCCAGAACAATTCCTCGGGCTCCCACACATCGGCGCGGCCGCCGGCGAAGCCGAAGGTTTTGAAGCCCATGGATTCGAGGGCGACATTGCCGGTGAGGATCAGGAGGTCGGCCCAGGAAATCCGGTTGCCGTATTTCTGCTTGATCGGCCAGAGCAGGCGCCGCGCCTTGTCGAGATTGGCATTGTCCGGCCAGGAATTAAGCGGGGCGAAGCGCTGCTGGCCCTGGCCGGCGCCGCCGCGCCCGTCGGTGATGCGATAGGTGCCGGCGCTGTGCCAGGCCATGCGGATGAAGAGCCCGCCATAATGGCCGAAATCGGCCGGCCACCACTCCTGCGAATCGGTCATCAGCGCCCGGAGATCGGCCTTCAGCGCCCCGAGATCGAGCTTCTTGAATTCTTCGCGGTAGTCGAACTCGGGCCCCATCGGGTCGGAGAGCGACGAATTGCGGTGCAGCATCGTCAGATCGAGCTGCTTGGGCCACCAGTCGCGATTGCCCGGGCCGTGGTGCACCGGACACTTGCCGGCGGGCGCGCCGTCATGCGCATCGGGGACGTGTTCGTTCATCTCAGGCCTCCTGTTGCGGTTTGGCCGGTTATAGGGAGATGACGGCCATCCGGCCAATCCATAATTCTCTCTTCGTCGACAGGAAGAGGGCATCTCGCCGCTGCCGTCCCGGGCGGGCCCGGTAGCTCGCTCAGGCGAGCGCGTCGAGGAGTTCGTCCGTCGCTGCCGTTTCGACCTGCATGCCGAAGCGGCCACCATAGATTTCGAGCATCGCGTCATGCGTGCTGTCGGCCGAGCTGCAGATCGCGTCGGTCGCGATCACCGTACGGTAGCCGTGATCGATCGCCCCGAGCACCGTCGCCAGCACGCAGACCTCGGTCTCGAGCCCGCTGATCACCAGGGCGTCGGGACGCAGCGCCATGAGGGCGGCCTGGAGGCCGGGACCGAACCAGGGGCTGTAGATCGGTTTGTCGACCACCAGCGCCGGCGGCACATGCCGGGCGAGCGGAGCGACGAGGTCCAGCATGTCGGCCCCCAGCCGCTCCCGCGTCATGCTCGCCCAGCGCTCGTAATAGCGCCGCCAGGTGCCCGCGCCCCGGCCCGGCTCGGCAGCCGGAATGAACCGCGTGAAGATCGTGCGTTCCGGCCGCCGCTCGACCAGCCGTACCACATTGGGCAGCACCCGCTCCATCCAGGGGGTGCGCCATTCCGTGTCCTCGGCGAACATGCGCTGCATGTCGACGCACAGATGCACCGCCCCGGGCCCGAGCCCGCCGAACCGCAGCATGCCGGGCTCAGCGGGCGGGGGCGAGCGACCGCGATCCGGCGATCGCGCTGCGCAGCAGCCGCTGCAGCTCCGCAAGGCTGAGCGGCTTCTGCCAGGTTTCGACCTTCCGGTATTTTTCCGGCAGGCTGCTGCAATCGTAGCCGGTGGTCAGGATGATGGGGACGCCCGCCTCGATAAGGTAGTCGGCGAGTGGAAAGGCCGCTTCCCCGCGCAGGTTGACGTCCATGATGGCGGCGTCGAGCTCGGCCGTCTCGCGCGCCAGCTGCAGGGCTTTTGCGAGCTCGCCGACCGGGCCGACGGGCTGCGCGCCTATGTCCAGTAGTGCCTTGCACATATCTCGGGCGAGCAGATACTCGTCCTCCACCACCAGCACCGATTTCGGCCTCTCATTGGCTGGTCCGGTCATCTGCATTTGGCTCCGTTTATACCACAGTAACCAAAGCCGCCCGTCTCGCGTTCCGGCTTGCAGCGCCGCCTGTGAAGTTGATGTCACATTATCTGATTGCCAAGCTGGAGCGGTACATCGAGCTTCCGGCGGCCGACAAAAGGGTCCTCGAGACCCTCGCCGCGTCGAATGTGAAGACGCTCAAGCCCAAGCAGGATCTGGTGCGGACGGGCGACAAGCCCATATTCGTCAACCTGCTGCTGAGCGGCTGGGCGGCACGATATATCGACCTCGAGGACGGCCGCCGCCAGATCGTCGGCGTGATCCTGCCGGGCGACATCTGCGATTTGCGCATGTTCATGCTGCAGAAATTCGATCATTCGATCGGCGCCTGCACCACGGCCCGTTTTGCCCAGGTGCCGCGGCAGGAACTGCTGGACCGCATGGCCGAATTCCCGGCAATCGAACGCGCGCTCGCCTGGAACTCGCTGGTGGAGGAGGCGATGGCCCGCGCCTGGATCGCCAATGTCGGCCAGCGCACGGCGCTCGAACGGCTGGCGCATTTGTTCGTCGAGCTGTTCCTGCGGCTGCAGGCGGTGGGGCTTGCCCATGGCAATAGCTGCGAGTTTCCGCTGACCCAGGAGCACCTCGCCGACGC
>DASZUI010000116.1:0-9535 GCA_035547675.1 Devosia sp. | reverse complement strand
CCTATGAGGAGTTGCCTGAGCTGGCGAGCCGGCCGCCCAGGTCGGTGGACTGAGCGCGCTGCCCATGGTTCGAGGCTCGGCTCCCGCCTCGCACCTCTCCATGAGGTCGCGGGCGCCGCGCGGTCTTTACTTCCACCACCTCATCCTGAGGTGCGACCGAAGGGAGCCTCGAAGGCTTCGAGCCGTGCCGAAGGCCAAATCGATCCGGTGGATCGATTTGAGGCGAGAAGGCCGTGAGAGCTGTGCTCGAATGGCAGTGGGCAGCGCGCTCCCGACCTGCCCACATCGAAAAATCCGCCATTCGGGCATGGCCCTCATGGCCTTCTCGCCTAAAATCCCTCCACCGGAGGGATTTTGCCGCGGCGCGGCCGGCTCAAAGTCCAGCCGAACGGCTGGTGGAAAAGCAGCGCCCCTCCGCTGGGGAGGGGCGCTTTAGGCCGGATAGTGTGGAGGTCAATGGAGACCGCTATTCGGCCATGGCGTGGGCGCGTTCGAGCGCCTGTTCTTCCTTCGACTTCGGCGGGCCGGAGCTTTTCTTGGCCTTGTTGCCGCGCAGCATGAGGATGATCGGCACCGCCGCCACGGACAGCCACATCATCAGCACGAAGTCGTCGAGATAGCCCAGCATCGCCGCCTGCTGCTGCGCAAGCCCGTCGATCAAAGAGGTATAGAGCGGGTTGTGCATCAGGAGCTCCGGGAAGAGGTTCCGGACACCCCAGGACGTCGAGGTCAGCCGCTCGCCCAGCTCGGAGTGGTTCACCTGCATCATGCTGGCCAGCACCGCCGTCACCAGCGAGATGCCGACGCCCTGGCCCATATTGCGCACCAGCGAGAACATCGAGGTGGCATCGCCCCGGAAGGTCGGCGCGATCGTGGCAAAGGCCATCGTCGACAGCGGCACGAACAGGAAGCCCATGCCGAAGCCCTGGATCATGCCGGTAATGATCACCGGCCAATAATCCATCTGCAGATCGAAGCCGGTCATCAGGTAGAGCGAATAGGCCATCAGCGCGATGCCGAACAGCATCATGATGCGCGCATCCACCTTGCCGGTGAGCCGGCCGACGATCGTCATGGCGATCATCGTCGCCACGCCGCGCGGCGCCATGATCATCGAGGAGAAGATCACCGGATAGCCCATCAGGTTCTGCAGCAGCGGCGGCAGCAGGGCGAGGCCCGAGAACAGCGTGATGCCGACGATGAACATGAAGAGCGAGGCCAGCGAGAAGTTCAGGTCCTTGAAGATGCGCAGGTCGATGAACGGCGTCTTGGCGGTGAACGAATGCACCAGGAACACCCAGAAACCGCTGATCATCAGGCCGAGTTCGATCCAGGTTTCGGTCGATTGGAACCAGGAATTGTCCTGCCCGCGGTCGAGCAGCAGCTGCAGCGAACCCACCCCGAGCGCCAGCATGCCGAACCCGAAGAAGTCGAACCGGCGGATCTTGATGTCGGTGTTGTGCATGTAGAGCGCCAGCATCGCCACGCAGACGATGCCGACCGGCAGGTTGATGAGGAACACCCAGCGCCAGTCGAAGCTCTCGGTCAGCCAGCCGCCCAGCGTCGGCCCGATGATCGGGGCGACCATGATGCCCATGCCGTAGATGGCCATGGCCTGGCCGATCCGTTCCTTGGGATTGATGTTGAGCAGCACCGTCTGGGCGAGCGGCGCGATCATGGCGCCGCAGATGCCCTGCAGGATGCGGAACAGCACCATCTCGTCGAGGCTGCTGGCGATGCCGCACAGGGCGGACGCCACGGTAAAGCCGATGACCGAAAAGATGAAAAGGCGCTTCTGCCCGATGCGGTCGCTCATCCAGCCGGTGAGCGGCGTCGCGATGGCCGCCGCCACGATATAGGACGTCAGCACCCAGGTGATTTCGTTCTGGGCGGCGCCCAGCGAGGCCGCCATATGCGGCAAGGCCACATTGGCGATGGTGGTGTCGAGCACCTGCATGATCGTGCCCAGCATGAGCGCCACGGTCAGCAGCCCGCGATGCTTCACCTCGACGGCGGGCTTTGAAACGGTTTGCGGTGGTTTGGCCATCCTGGCCTCCAATCATCCGTTCCGCCCGCCGCGCAACCGGCGCGGCAAGGGACGGAACAGGTTCGAAGAGTGTGGCGCGGCCGCCTGGCCGCGCCTGTCGATCTAGAGCGTTCTCAGGAAAAGTGGTTCCACTTTTCCGGTTCGAGAACGCGATAACTTAGTCTTCTGGAGCTCACGTTCTGACTCCGTCAGAACGTGAATGCTCTAGAGCGTTCTCAGGAAAAGTGGGTCCACTTTTCCGGTTCGAGAACGCGATAACTCGAGCATCTTAGTGGCCGAGCATCTTGTCGAGCGTCGACCGGCCGGTGTCGACCGTCACCGTGGCGCTCATGCCGCTGCGGAGCGGCTTGTCCGGATCGGCCTCCACCTTGATGCGCACGGGCACGCGCTGCACCACCTTCACCCAGTTGCCGGTGGCGTTCTGGGCCGGGATCAGCGAGAACTCCGCGCCGGTCGCGGCGGCGATGCTCTGGACCGTGCCATGCAGCGCCGGGCCGCCATAGGCGTCGACCGAAACCGTTGCCGGCTGGCCGACCTTGAGCTGGTCGAGCTGGGTTTCCTTGAAATTGGCTTCCACCCAGGTGTCGCCCGTCTCGACCAGGCTCACGATCGTGGTGCCCGCGGCGACGAACTGGCCGACATTGAAGCTCGGGATCTGGCTGACGACGCCGTCGGCGGGGGCCTTCACCGTCGTCTTGTCGAGATTGAGCTGGGCCGCGGCAACCGCCGCCTCCGCCGTCTTGGCCGCGGCCTGCGCGGTCTTCACCGCCGCCTTGGCGGCGTCGGCCGCTGCCAGCGCCGTCTTGACGGAAGGATGGTCGTCCGTCGCGATGTCCGGGTTGCCGTCGAGCGCCGCGATGGCGCCCTGCACCTGCTGCTGGTCGAGGTCGACCGCCTGCTGCGCCTGCTGCACCGCGAGCTCGCCCTGGTCGACCGTCGTCTGCGTGGCGACGCCCTTGCTGGCCAGGTCGGTATTGCGGCTCTGCGTGCGCTGCTGGATCACCAGCGCGGCCTGGTCGGCCTGGAGCTTGGTCTTGGCCGTCGTGTAGGCGACGCGCAGCTGGGCGACGTTGAGACGCGCCGCGGCAACCGCCGCATTGGCCTGGTCGACGCCGGAATTGGCCTGGTCGACCCCGGTCTTGGCCTGGTCGGCCGCCGCCTTGGCCTGGTCGAGCGCGATCTGGTAGGTCGACGGGTCGAGCTTGAAGAGCACGTCGCCGGCCTTGACGTTCTGGTTTTCCTTCGCGTCGATCTCGATGACGCGGCCTGCGACGTCCGGCGAGATCGATACGATCGGCTGGGTCACATAGGCGTTGTCAGTATCCTCGTAGCGGCCGCCGGTGAGCCAGAACCAGCCACCGCCCACCACCAGCACCGCCGGCACGGCGATCATCAGGATCAGCCGGCGCGGATTGCGCTTCTTGGGCTCCTCGGCCGCCGGCGCGGGCGCTGCCGGCTGCGGCGCCGCTGCCGGAGCAGCCGGCGCGGGCGAGGGAGCGGGGGCAGCAGGCTGGGCCGGCTGCGGCGCCTCGGCGGTCGTGGTGTTCGGCATCTGGACGATCTCGGCTTCCCCTTCGGCCGGGGGCTTCACGCGCGCGTTCATACTAGTTCTTCCTTGCTTGGAGCACGCGTCTTCGAAAGGTTCGCGCTCATCTGGTTCAATACGTTGAGGGCGGTCTCGCGATCGTTCTCGTCGATGCCGTCCATGGCCTGGCGATAGACTTGGTCGGCCAACTGCTTCATCTCGGTGACCAGCGCCCTTGCCTTGTCGGTGATAAGGACGATCTTGGCGCGGCTGTCGTCCGGGTCGGGTTCACGCACCACCAGCCCCTTCGCCTCCAGCCGCTCGACCACGCCGCTGATCGTCATGGGGTCCGTGTCGCACAGGCCCGCCAGGGACACCTGCGACACGCCATTGGTCAGCGACAGCTGGCCGATGACGCGCCATTGCGGCATGGTCAGCTCATGCTGCTGGGCTGCCGCGTCGAACTGCCGGCGGAGCAGGCGGGCGAGGTCATGAATCACATAGCCGAAATGCTTATGCGAATCGGCCCCGCTCGAGGTCCATTTCGTATGTGTGTTTATCATAGGCCCACATATAATAAGCGCCCTTATGGTTGCAAGGCTCTTCGCGTCACAGGCCGGGTGGGAAGTGCGGCAGCGTTAACGGCGAATGAAGTTGCGCACCGGATCACAGGTGGATAAGCCAGACATATGAGGCACTTGGCGGGAAATAAAGAGCGCTTCGGAGCGCAACGGGCGCCTCTGCTGCAAGGGAGCCTTGCGCAGGGCGCGAGGCTCCGCGCTGCCGGGGGAGGGCCGGCTTGAGCGCCCCGGGCTGGCCGGAATTGCTGCCGCCGCTGCTGCGCCAGGCGGGGATCGTCGCTGGCGGTCCGCTCGAAATCGTGCCGCTGACCGGCGGCGTCTCCTCCGACATCGTTCGCATCGGCCTTTCCGATGGCCGCTCCTACTGCGCCAAGCGCGCTCTGCCCCGGCTCAAGGTGGCGAGCGACTGGCAGGCGCCGCTGGAGCGAAACCGCTACGAGGCAGCCTGGCTGCGTCATGCGGGGCGCATCGTGCCGGGCATTGCGCCGTCGGTGCTCGCCGAGGACGACGCGCATGGCGTGGTGCTGCTCGATTACCTGCCGCCCGCCGATTATCGGCTGTGGAAGGCCGAGCTGCTGGCCGGCCGCGCCGATCCGGCGACGCCGCGCGCGGTCGCGGACGCGCTCGGCCGCATCCATGCCGCGACCCTCAACGATCCGGCCGTCGCCGCCGCCTTCCCGACCGACGCGCTCTTCGATGCGCTGCGGCTCGATCCCTATCTGCGCACGCTCGCCGCGCGCCAGCCGGCGCTCGCCGGCCCGATCCTCGCCTGCTTGGAGGTCACGGCGGCGACGAAGCTGGCGCTCATCCATGGCGATGTGAGCCCCAAGAATATTCTCGTATCGGCCCGTGACGGTCACCCGGTGCTGCTCGATGCCGAATGCGCCTGGTATGGCGATCCGGCCTTCGACGCCGCCTTCTGCCTCAATCATCTGCTGCTCAAGGCCGTGCATCTGCCGGCGATCCGCGCGGCCCTGCTCGAGCAGGCGGCCGCCTTCTTCGCCACCTGGATCAGCCATTTCCCGGCGGGCCTGCGGAGCGATACCGGCCGCCGCGCCGCGGTGCTGCTGCCCTGCCTGATGCTGGCGCGGGTCGACGGCAAGTCGCCGGTCGAATATCTCGACGCGGCCGAGCAGCAGCTCGTGCGCGACATCGCCATGCCGCTCATCGCCGATCCGCCGGACGCGCTCGGCCGGGTTCTCGCCGGCCTTCACGCCCATTTGCCCGAGGGAGAAGTCTCGTGACCGATACCAATATCGCCTCCATCCGGGCGCGGCAGGTCTGGGATTCCCGCGGCCGCCCGACCGTCGAGGCCGAGGTGAAGCTTGCCGGCGGCGCCTGGGGCAGGGCCATCGCACCCTCCGGCGCCTCGACCGGCAAGCGCGAGGCGCTGGACCTCCGCGACGGCGGCCAGCGACTGGGCGGCTACGGCGTCAACCGGGCCATCGAGGGCATCAACACCAGGATCGCCCGCACCCTGGCCGGCCGCGATGCCGCCGACCAGAAATCCATCGACCGCAATCTGGTCGCCCTCGACGGCACGCCGCAAAAGACCGTTCTCGGCGGCAATGCCATCGTCGCGGTTTCCTCCGCCGTGGCCTGGGCCGCCGCCGCGGCCAAAGGCGTGCCGCTCTGGCAACACCTGCGCAGCCTCGCACGCCTGCCCGACACGCCCAAAATCCCGGCCCCGATGATCCAGATCTTCGGCGGCGGCCGCCATGCCGGCAATCGCATCGACATCCAGGATTTCCTCGTCATCTGCCTTGCGGCCGGGAGCTTCGCCGAAGCCTGCGAATGGACCGCCGAGGTCTATCGCGCCGCCGCCTCCGCCATGGCCGCGCGCGGCAAGCTCAACGGCGTCGCCGACGAAGGCGGCATCTGGCCCGATTTTTCGGCCAATGAGGAAGGGCTCGACTACCTCACCCGCGCCATCGAAGACGCCGGCTTTCGCCCGGCGCGCGAAATCGGCATCGCGCTCGACGTCGCCGCCAGCGAGTTCGCCGAAGGCGAGCGCTACCGCCTGGCCCTGGAAAATCGCGATCTCTCTTCCGACGAGCTGATCGGCGTATTGGAGGCCTGGAGCCGCGTCTATCCCATCGTCTCGCTCGAGGACCCGCTCGGCGAGGACGACGATGGCGGCATGGTCGCCGTCACCCGCCTGCTCGGCGGCAGCCTGCAGATCATCGGCGACGACTATCTCACCACCAGCGCCCCCCGCGTCCGCGCCGCCGGCAGCCGGGGCGCCTGCAATGCCGTGCTGCTCAAGTCCAACCAGTGCGGCACCCTGACCGAGCTGATCGAGGCCTCCGCCGCCGCCCGCGAACTCGGCTGGAACACCGTCATGTCCGGCCGCTCCGGGGAAAGCGAGGACGTAACGCTGAGCCATCTCGCGGTGGGCCTGCTCGCCGATCAGGTCAAGGTCGGCTCCATCACTCGCGCCGAGCGCACCGCCAAGTGGAACGAGCTCATCCGCATCGAGGAGACGCTTCCCCCGCACAGCTACTGGCATTTCAAGGTGCCGGAATAGGCGCGCCGCCACCCGCTGTCACCCGGGGTCCCGCCGCCCTGAACCGCCCGTGAATGCGCGCTTCACCGCAGCTTGGGTTGCGTTCTGCTAACGGCATCTGGCTGGCCGCCGCTTTGCCATTGCGCGCGGCGCGCCGGGCTTGCTAACCAGAGTCTCGGGCGGGGAACTCTTTATGCTGCTGTTGATGCTGCTCCTGATGGCAGGGCTCGAAGTGAAGCACTTCGTGGCCGACTATCTGCTGCAGGCCGGTTGGATGATTGCCGCCAAGGGCCGGCTCGGCGCCCCGGGCGGCTATGCCCATGCGGGGCTCCACGCCGTATTGTCGGGAGCGGTGCTGCTGCTCTGCCGCATCCCCCCGCTGCCGGTCCTGGGGCTCGTCGTCGCCGAATTCCTCGTCCACTACGCGCTCGATTACGCCAAGGCCGCCTATGGCCATGGCGTCGACCCCGACGAAGACGCCCAGCGCTTCTGGGCCCTGCACGGGCTCGACCAGCTCTTCCACCAGATCACCTATGTGGTGATGATCGCTCTCGCCATGCTGGCGGCGGGGGCGAGTTTTTAGCGCCCGCTGTTCCAGCGCCGGATCTGAAACTGGATTCCCGCCTTCGCGGGAATGACGAGGTGGAATTGGCAAGGCCGCACCTCAAACTCGGCGTCATTCCCGCGATCCACCCCGTCATTCCCGCGAAGGCGGGAATCCAGTTTGGCAGCGGCTCTGTCGCGTATGCCGTGCGGCCTGCTTCTTCGCTCGGCCGGCCTGGGGCACGGCCCCCGTCCATTCCACGACGTCATTCCGGCGCAGGCCGGAATCCAGCCGCGAACTCGGCCGTAGTCGTCAGGTCTCGGAAACCGGCTTCTTCGCCTTCGCCGGCGCACGGCGGCGCTTGGGCGGCTCCGGCTCGCCTTCGGCGGGCGCCTCCACCAGCGAGCCCAGGATCTGGTCGACCACGTCGAGGTCGCGGCGGCGGCCTTCCGCCTGCTGCTGCAAATCCACCAGATAGGTCGTGGTGTAATAGAGCCGGCGCGCCAGCAGCGTCGCGAGGTGGATCGCCACGTCCGAATTCGATTCGAGGAAGGTCAGCGCCTCCTCGATCACATAGGCATCCACGTCCGACAGCGCCTTCACGGTAGCCGAATGGGGCATGTCGAGCAGCACGCTCATCTCGCCGAAGACGGAGCCCGGCTCATCCACATGGGTCACCTGCGTGTCCTTGCGGATGACCTCGATCTGCCCCTCGATCAGCACGAACAGCTTGCCGAGCCGCGCGCCCTCGGGGATGATCGTCTCGCCGGAGTCGAAATGCACGACCGGCTGGCCGCTGCAATAGTCAAGTATGTCGGCCATCGGCCTGCCTCTTTCCCAGTCGAGGGCCCCCGGACGGGCCCAGCCCCGGCGTTCCGCCAATAATGCAGATAGCATTGCCGCCGGTCGGCCCGCAATGTCCCGGCCGTTAAGCAGGGGGAATCCCAACCGGGTGGAAAATACTTTAGCTTCAGCCTGCAACAGGGGCTCGTCGGTAAGATGACAGATGCGACGTCGCAGCCGCCCATCGTCGAGGCGCGCGGGCTGAAGAAGCGCTTCGGCCGCCGCGAGATTCTGCACGGGCTCGATTTCACCATCCCGCCCGGCCGCGTCGTCGGCCTCGTCGGCCACAATGGCGCCGGCAAGACCACCACGCTCAATGCCATACTGGGCCTCGCCCCGGCCGAAGGCGCCATCACCGTGCTCGGCCTCGATCCCTTCCGCCACCGCGCCCGGCTGATGCGCGATGTCGCCTTCATTTCGGACGTCGCGAGCCTGCCGCGTTTCTTCTATGTCGGCGACCTGCTGAAGACCGTCGCCGCCATCCACCCACGCTTTTCGCCTGCCGAGGCCATGCGGCTGCTCGAGGCCACCGATGTGCGCCCCGCCCATAAGGTCGGCAATCTCTCCAAGGGCATGCTGGCCCAGCTTCACCTCGCCATCGTCATGGCGATCGACGCGCGCCTGCTGGTGCTCGACGAGCCGACACTCGGCCTCGACATCACCTTTCGCAAGCGCTTCTACCAGCGCCTCGCCGAGGACTATATGAATCCCGCCCGCTCCATCCTCATCACCACCCACCAGGTGGACGAGATCGAACCGCTCTTCAGCGACATCATGTTCATGCGCGATGGGCGGCTGGTGCTCGATGCAAGCATGGCCACGATCGGCACCCGCTTCACCCAGCTCGTCGTCGCGCCCGGCCGGGAAGAGGCCGCCCTGGCGCTGCGTCCCATCTTCGACGAAACCCATTTCGGCCGCCGGGTGATGATTTTCGACGGCGCCGACCGCAGCGCCCTGGAATCCCTCGGCGAGGTGACGACGCCGTCGCTCAGCGATCTCTTCGTCGCCCTGATGCAGCGTCCGGGTGAAAACGCCGGAGCCGCCCAATGAGAAGCTTCATCGGCCTGATCCGGCGCGAATATCTCGAGCACCGGGTCATTTTTCTCTATGTGCCGCTGGTGCTGGTCCTGCTGTTCGCGGCCTCCGCCGTCACGGCGCTGTTTTCCGGCAATGTCCGGGCCGTCCTGCGCATTTCGGCGGGCACGCCCGCCAATATCTATAACGGGCTCTATTTCGGCCTCGCCACGCTGTGGTGGCTCTATCTCGCCGCCATGCTCTTCTTCTATTTCGCCGACGCCTACAATTCGGACACGCGCAACAATGCGATGCTGTTCTGGAAGTCGATGCCGCAGACCGACTTCAAGATTCTCATGAGCAAGTTCGCCGCGGGGCTCACCATCTTTCCGCTGCTGGTCTTCATCGCCTGCCTCGTCTGCGGCCTGCTGCTCGTCGGCTTCGTCCTGCTGGCGCCCGGCATAATGGGCGTCGC
>DASZUI010000115.1:0-3067 GCA_035547675.1 Devosia sp. | reverse complement strand
TGGCCTCAGGATCATCGTCGGCACGCCCACGGCGACGCCGCCGCGCTGGCTGGTGGAGAAAATGCCGGACATGCTGCCCGTCGATGCCGAGGGGCGGGTGCGGGGCTTCGGCTCGCGGCGGCACTATGATTTCTCGCATCGTGGCTACCGCGACGAGGCGGCGCGGATCGTCCGGCTTCTGGCAGAGCATGTCGGGCAGCATCCGGCGCTCGCCGGCTGGCAGACCGACAATGAATATGGATGCCACGCCACGACCTATTCCTATTCGGCCGCGGCGCGGCAGGGATTCAGGGAATGGCTCGCGGCGAAATATGGGAGCATCGAGGCGCTGAACCGCGCCTGGGGTACGGTATTCTGGTCGATGGAATATGAGGCGTTCGAGCAGATCGAGCTGCCGAACCTCACGGTCGCCGAGCCGCTGCCGATCGCCGCGCTCGACTTCCGGCGTTATGCGTCCGACCAGGTCGCCGCCTTCAACAAGGTGCAGTACGACATTCTCAAAGCCGTCCGGCCGGATTTGCCGGTGACGCACAATTTCATGGGCCGATTTACGGAGTTCGACCATTTCGAGGTGGCCCGGTCGCTGGATTTCGCGAGCTGGGATTCCTATCCGCTCGGCTTTCTCGACCAGGGGAGCGAGCCCGCCGAGATCAAGGCGCAATATATGCGGCAGGGCGAACCGGACCTGCAGGGCTTCAACCACGACCTCTACCGTGCCGTGGGGCGGGGGCGCTGGTGGGTGATGGAGCAGCAGCCCGGTCCGGTGAACTGGGCGCACCACAATCCCGACCCGCTGCCCGGCATGGCACGGCTCTGGGCCTGGGAAGCCTTCGCCCACGGGGCCGAGGCGGTCTGCTATTTCCGCTGGCGGCAGGCGCCCTTCGCGCAGGAGCAGATGCATGCCGGCCTGCTGCGGCCGGACGACCAGCCGGCGCCGGGCTTCGAGGAAGCGCGGCAGGTGGCCGGGGAAATCCGCCGGATCGACCTCTCGGGGCCGGCGGCCCGGGGACGCGTGGCGCTGGTCTATGATTATGAGAGCGAGTGGGCGTGGCAGATCCAGCCGCAAAGCCGGGGGTTCACGCACCAGGCCCAGGTGCGGATGGTCTATGCCGCCCTGCGCAAGCGCGGGCTCGACATCGACATCCTGCCACCCAGCACAGAGGATTTCTCGGGCTACGACATCGTCGCCATCCCGGCGCTCTTCTTCTGGACAGAGGCCCTGAGGACAGCGATCGGCGATTTCGAGGGGCGGCTCCTCATCGGGCCCCGCTCGGGCAGCAAGACGGCCGATTTCGCCATTCCGGCCGGCCTGCCACCGGACCTGCCGCAGAATCTTCTCAATCTCAAGGTGAGCCGGGTCGACTCGATCCATCCGGCGCACGAGATACCCGTCAAGGGCGGCGGCACGGTGCGGCTATGGCGCGAGCGGGTGGAAACCGACGCCGAAATCGTGCTCGAGGACGAGGAGGACCTGCCGGTGCTGGTGCGGCAGGGCCGGCTGTTCTATCTCGCGGCGACCGGCGACAGGGGACTGCTGCAGCGGATCGTCGATCTCGTGATCGAGGACGCGCGGCTGCCGGTGATCAATTTGCCGGCGGGCGTACGCTGCCGGGCGCGAAACGGCTTCCGCATCTATTTCAACTATGGCAACGCCGCGGCCAAGCTGGCGCCGGCGGGCGACGAGGCGGGCTATGTGCTCGGTAGTGCGTCAATCCCGGCGGCGGGGGTGACGGTGGCGCGGCTCAAGGGCTAGCTGCGAAAGCGGGAATGAGTGTTCCCGCCTGCTCCCGAACGCCAGTTGACGCCCGGCGCAGGGCGGCGAATATGCCTGCCGACAACGGGGAGGCGAACTTGGCCGGGACATTGCTCTTCATCGGCAGCCAGACGCGCAATAACGCGGCGGGCACGCCGGGCATCACGGTGTTCAATTTCGACGATGCGACGGGCGCGCTCGGCAAGGTCGCGGAAGTCGGCGGCATCGACAACGCCAATTGGCTGGCGCTCGACCGCGTGCATGACCGGCTCTATGCGGTGACCGAGGTCGGCGAGTGGAACGAGGGCACGGTTTCCGCCTATGACCTCGACCCGGCGACCGGCCGGCTCAGCTATATCAACAAACAACCCACGCTGGGGGGCACGACCTGCCATGCGGGCCTCTCGCCGGATGGGGCCTGGCTTGCCGTTGCAAATTATGCCGTGCTGCCGGCTTCCGAGCGGCCGGACCAGTCGGTGGCGCTCTACCGTGCCGACGGCATGGAGCTGGCGCCGGCGAGCGGCCGGGCGCGGCATCACGGCACGGGCCCCAATCCTGACCGGCAGGAGCGGCCGCATGGCCATTGCGTGCTGTTCCTGCCCGATGGACGCAATTTGCTGGTTGCCGATCTCGGGCTCGACCGGCTGGTGGCCTATGGCGTGGGCAGCAAGGGCGAGCTGGTCCCGACGCCGGACCGCGACGTGGTGTTTTCGCCGGGGCGGGGGCCGCGGCATGCGACCTTCCATCCTGCAGGCGATGTCATCTATGTCGTGCATGAGCTGACCGCGGGCGTCAGCGTGCTCGATTTCGACGGCACCCGGGCGCGGCTTCGCAACACCGTCGACATCGCCTATCCGCAGCCGGTCTCTCCCGCGGCGATCGTGGTGAGCCCCGACGGGCGGCACCTCTACGTCACTGTCCGCTTCACGGGCGACATTGTCGGCTTTGTCATCGGGGCGGATCGCGGCCTCACCGAAATCGGCCGCTGGCCATGCGGCGGCACCACGCCGCGCGACGCGCGGCTGTCGCCGTCCGGGCACTATCTGCTGGTCGCCAATCAGGACAATGGCACGCTGGCGGTGTTCCGCCGCGACACCGAAACCGGCGCGCTGCAACCCACGGGGTCGGTGTCGGTGGCGACGCCGATGTGCGTGGCGTTCTAGAGCGTTTTCAGGAAAAGTGGTTCCACTTTTCCGGTTCGAAAACACGACAACTCAAGAACTTAGAGCTCACGTTCTGACTCAGTCAGAACGTGAAATGCTCTAGGACGGCGGCGCCTGCTGCTGGATTCCGGCCTTCGCCGGAATGACATCG
>DASZUI010000114.1:0-12884 GCA_035547675.1 Devosia sp. | reverse complement strand
TAAGGCGGTCGAGGGCGAGGGTGACGAGGCGCCGTCGGCGGCCAGCGGCGGTTCCTTCGCCGCCATCGTGCTGCAGATCGTCCTGATCGACCTGGTCTTTTCGATCGATTCCATCGTCACCGCCATCGGCATGGCCCAGGCAGTCGAGGTGATGATCGCGGCCGTGGTCATCGCGGTCGGCATCATGTATCTGGCCTCGGGGCCGGTCGCCGGCTTCATCTCCCGCCATCCCACCACCAAGATTCTCGCGCTGGCCTTTCTGCTGCTGATCGGGGTAGCGCTGGTGGCTGACGGTTTCGGCTTCCATATCGACCGGGGCTACATCTACGCCGCCATGGCCTTCGCCACCGCGGTCGAAGTGATCAACATCGCGACGCGCCAGGACCGGGCCAGGACCGCCGCCCCCCTCGAGCCGCCACCGCCGACACAGCCGAGCCCACCGCGCCGGAAATCCACTTCCGTGGCCCGCGCCCAGGCGCGGCCGAAATCCGCACCCCGAAAGAGCAGGACATGAGCAAGGCTGTCGTGATCACCGCCACGGGCGGCCCCGAGAAGCTGGAATTCCGCGATTGGCCGGTGGGCGATCCGGGGCCGGGGCAGTTGCGCCTCCGCCAGCACGCCATCGGGGTGAACTTCGTCGACGTCTATCAGCGCACCGGGCTTTATCCCGTCAAGCCGCCCTTCGTCGCCGGCAATGAAGGCGCCGGCGAAGTCGTCGCCGTCGGTCCCGGCGTGAGCGGGTTCAAGCCCGGTGACCGCGTGGTCTACCAGGGCGCGCCCGGCGCCTATGCCGAGGAGCGCCTGCTGCCTGCCGAAAAGGCCGTGCCGCTTCCCGACGACATCTCCTGGGAGCAGGGCGCCGCGGTCATGTTGAAAGGCGCCACGGCCTATTATCTGCTTTTCCGCACCTATGAAGTGAAGCCGGGCACCACTTTGCTCTGGCATGCCGCGGCCGGCGGAACCGGGCTCATCGCCTGCCAATGGGCCAAGTCGCTCGGCGCTACCGTGATCGGCACCGCCGGTTCGGATGAGAAGGTTGAACTCGCGAAGGCCAATGGCTGCGACCATGTCATCAACTACCGGACCGAGGACTTTGCAGCCCGGACCCGCGAGCTCACTGAGGGCAGGGGCGTCGACGTGGTCTATGACGGCAATGGCAAGGACACTTTCGAGGCCTCGCTCGATTGCCTGCGCCCGCTCGGCTTGATGGTGAGCTTCGGCAACGCCTCCGGCCCGGTTTCCATTCCCGACCTCGGCATCCTCGCGCGCAGGGGCTCGCTCTTCCTGACCCGCCCGACCGGCGCCGCCTATTTCGCGCGCCGCGAGGAACTGCTTGAAGCGGGCAGGGCGCTTTTCGGTGCCATCGGCTCGGGGGCGATCAAGGTCGCCATCGGCCAGCGCTTCCCTCTGGCCGACGCCGCCGAGGCACACCGCGCGCTGGAAGGCCGCCGGACCACTGGCTCCACGGTTCTGTTGCCATAAGGGGCGCGAGCCGCTAATGCCGATGGCGCCGGGCGGATGGCAGAGCGGTTGATTGCTCCGGTCTTGAAAACCGGCGGGCGCGCAAGCGTCCCGGGGGTTCGAATCCCTCTCCGCCCGCCAATATCTTCTCGCGCTGACCTTTCTGAGGCAGCAAAAATGTCGAGCTCGGGCATGTCGAAGCGACATGCGGCGGACGTGCGCTGTCTCGCCCGTGCCGCCGGGGTGTTTTCGATGCGAATGCTGCTGGATGAACATCCGAATTACTGATCGAACATTTCCACCCCCCGTTACGGTAAGCGCCAATTTCGCGTGAGGCCGATTGTGTTTGGTGCCGGCCAGGTGAAGTATGCTGGTGATGCCGGGATATGGCTTCCAACGTGACAGCCGAGAGGGTGGTATGGTGACGAAGCTGGCTAACTATCGAATCGTGAAGGCAACGGGCGCTCTCGCGCTTGTCATCTGTGCATCCGCGCCGTTCATCGTTGCGGCCCGTGGCGACACCCTGCCGGCGATCGGTCACGCCCCGGCGGCAGGTCAGGCGCCCGCGGCGGCAGCCCAGGCGCCGGCGGATACCGGCCAGGCTTCTCCGGCCATCGGCCAGGCGCCTCCGGCCGTCGGGCATCCTGCCCCCATAGGCCAGGCTCCCTCGACCGTCGGCCAGGCTCCCGCCGCGGCAGCGCCCGCTCCGTCGGCCCCGACTGCAATGGCCGCCGGCGACCAGCCGGTGTCCTACTCCACGGACCAGGCTGATCGTGGCAAGGCGACATACGGACGGCTTTGCGTCGATTGCCATGGCGTGGACCTGCGAGGGGGGCTCTTCGGTGGCGCGCCGCTGCGCGGCAGCGCCTTCGACGCGGCATTTGCCAATGGCTCCCCGGTTTCGAACCTTTATCAGTTCATTGCCACCCAGATGCCGCCCGATTCTCCCGGCCAGCTCTCGCCGACCAATTATCTGGAACTGACGGCCTATATCCTGCAGCAGAACGGCTACCAGGCAGGCGCACCGCTGCCGTCCGACCCGGATGCCCTCGACCATCTGCTCGTCCAGAAGTGAGCGCGGGAGCGGATTGCCGGCCTCGACAGTCCGTCATCTGAAGGGACTGGGGCACCCCGCGCATGTTCTCCGACCTGACCGTCGATCTGGTGGTGATGCGCATCATCGCCGGCATTATCCTCGCGACGGTGCAGGGCCTCGCCATCGCCGGCACGGCGGTACTGCTCGGCGACAAGGGACCGCGCTATGACGGGCGGCTCACCGCCTGGCCCTGGGGACATGTGGATCTGCTGGGACTTGGGTCGCTCGCCCTGACGGGCCTTGGCTGGGGACGCCCCGTGGCGGTCGATCCCGGCCAGCTTCGCTTCGGCCGTTGGGGGCTCGTCCTGGTGGTGCTGGCCAATGGCGTGGCGCTGGTCGTGCTGGGCTATCTGCTGTCGCGTCTGTCGGCGCCGCTGCTCGGGGCACTGGATTACACGGCGGCAGTGACGATGGCCGCCTTCCTGCGCGAGGCGGCGCAACTCTGCCTGTGGATGGCGCTGTTTTCCCTGCTGCCGGTCCCGCCTTTGGCGGGCGCGCATTTTCTCGCGGCTCTGGGTATTTCCGTGCCGCAGCGTCTGGTGGTCTATCTGGGCTGGGTGCTGTTCCTTGCCTCGATCTTCGGCGTGACGCGGAGCTAATCCGGCCTGCCTTCAACCTCGTTGCGCCGCTGGTCCTCGGTGCCGATGCCGTCGCGCTAGGGTGAACCGAGCTCGACGAGCGGTGTGCCAGCATAGCCGGCGACAATCCGGGCAATGGTCCCATCGGCCGTCAGCTCGGCAAAGGCCTGGTCGATGGCACGCTTCAGCGTCAAATCGCCTTTCCACAATCCGAAAACCAGATTGTAGCGCGCGATCTCCGGGGGCATCCAGGCGGCAACCCATTTGTTGTCGGTAGCGAGCCGGCCGGCCAGCAGCGCTTCGGTAATGCCGGCATCAAAACGGTGTTGGGCGATGCCGGTCGTCAGTTCCTCCGGTGTCCGCACGACTTGGTATCGGGCGCCGCTGCCCTGAAGATAGGTCGCAAGGCCGATGCGGTCGAGGCCGGAGACCAGCGTCAATACGCCGATATTGAGCCCTTTCAGGCCGCTGACCGGCTTTGGCGAGATGATGGCCCAGCCGGTCTTGGCGTAGGATGGACTGGTTTCGAGGAAAGAGCGGGTCTGGACGGAATCCACGACGCCGCCCGCGATGATGAGGCATTGCGCCCGGTTGAGCCCCCAGTTGCGCGGGTTGATGTCACGTCCGATCGCGTCATTCGTGTTGAGCCCGAGGCCGACGCCAATCCTCCCCGTGGTCGCCGTGAGCAGTTCGATGTCGATCCCCGGCTTGCCGGGATCGCCGGTGACCAGCGGCGGATAGCTCGTAGGCACGCAGGCGTTGACGGAGCCGCTGGTTCTTACGTCCTGCAGGGAATTGTCGGGCGGCAGGAGACTCACCGCCAGCAGCAGCACCACGACGATGCCGATGGCTCCCAAACTGCCCGCCAATTGGCTGAGCCTGCGCATCGTCGGATCAGGCTCTGCGGAAATCGTAGAGCGCGATGGCGAACAGCACGACCGCGGCACCGGCCATCACCGCGATGCCGATCCAGGGATCGAACTGATTGTAATGGATCAACACGCCACGCAGCGCATCCACGGCATAAGTCAGAGGATTGTAGCGCACGATCGTGACCAGCCAGTCCGGATAGGTAATCCGCGTCTGCGCCTGCGACAGCGCCGGATCGAGCGGGAAAATCGAACTCGAGGTGAAATAGAGCGGCAGGATGACGGCGTTGGAGAAGACGCCGAAGCCCTCGAAGGTGCGGATTCGGTTGGCGATCACCACGCCCAGCGACGTCAGCCCGAAGGCGAGCAGCGCCATCAGGCCGAGCGCCTTGACCACATCGATCGGGGTGAGCGGCACATCGGCGAAGCGGGCGAGGATCAGGACGAGACAGCCATGCAGGACCGCCACCGTGGCACCGCCCAGCACCTTGCCCAGCAGCACCGTAGTTCGCGACAGGGGCGAAACCAGCACCTCGCGCAAGAAGCCGAATTCGCGATCCCAGATCACGGATACCGCCGACTGCACGGAGGTATACATGATGTTGAGCGTCACGACGGCCGGGAAGATGAACTGCAGATAGGTGAATGGGACGACAAACGTCGCCTCGCCATAGACCTCGCCACGGAAATAGGGGTTGAGGCCGATACCGAGGATGAGCACCCATAATATCGGACGGCTGAGACCGCCCACGAGCTGACCGCGATCCCGTGTCGCCCGCTTCACCTCGCGCAACCACAGCCCGTAGAGCCCACCAAGCTGGACAATGAGCCAGGGGCGCCGGCGGAAGGTGGCGTTGCCGCCGGCGGTCCCGGTCATGGATTGGTCCAGGCTCATCGCGTGTGCTCTCCGCCGCGCTGGCCGAAGGCGAGGGTACGCTCGCGCATGTCGGCTTCGCGATCACGCAATGCCCGGCCGGTCAGGCTGAGGAACGCGGATTCCAGATTGGGCACTTCGGTGGAAAGCGCGCGGACATGGTTCCCGAACTGGTCGAGGAAGGTCTCAACGAAGGCATCGTCGGCATTGAGCACGATTTCGGTGTCGTTCTGCCGCACCAGACGGTCGCCGAAACGGTTCAGGATTTCCGTGCGGTCGGCCGGCGTTCTTGGAGTGAAGCGCAGCAATTGCCCGCCTTGCTTGTGCCGCAGCGCGTCAGGGGTGTCGTCCGCCAGCACCTGGCCGTGATCCACGATGCAGACCCGGTCGCAGCTTTCCACCTCCTCGATATAGTGAGTGGTGACGAGTACGGTGAGCTTCCGCTCGGCCTGCAGCCGCCGCACATAGTCCCATATGCGCTGCCGGCTCTGGGCGTCGAGCCCCGCCGTCGGCTCGTCGAGCAGCATCACCTCGGAATCGTGGATCAGCGCGCGCGCGATCTCGAGCCGGCGCTTCATGCCCGAGGAAAAGCTCCTGGCGGGCTTGTCGGCCCATTCGGTCAGTTCCACCAGTGCCAGCATTTCGGCGATGCGCTGCCGCCGCACGGGTTGCGGCACGCCGAACACCAGCCCATGCAGGTCCAAATTCTCGCGCGCCGTCAGCCGGTCGTCGAGGCTGGGCTCCTGAAACACGATGCCGAGCCGGCTCCGCGCCTCGAGCGGCCGGCGGACCACGTCGAAGCCGCAAACCTCGGCTGTCCCGCTGTCCGGCATCAGAATGGTGCAAAGGATGTGCATCAGCGTCGTCTTGCCGGCGCCATTCGGCCCGAGCAGCGCAAAGAGCTGGTTAGGCTGCACGTCGAAGCTGACGCCGTCGAGGGCGAGGGTCCGGCCATAGCGCTTGGACACATCGGCAACGCGGATGGCTGGGCCATCGACCATCAGGGCTGCACCGTCGCCGGATATTTGTATTTGTCGAGGATTGCCTGGATCGTGCCGTTTTTCGCGAGCGCGGCGATGGCCTGATCGATCTGGCTGCGCATGAAGGCATTCTGCTTGAGCAGCAGGCCACCCACCCCGAGCGTCGTCGGCGGCAGCGGCCTGGAATCGATGATGTGCAGCGCGGCATAGGCGGGGTCGTGCTGCTGCTTATCCCACAGGCTGGGGCCCCAGACGACCCCCACATCGGCCGTGCCGTCGAGCACTGCCTTGAGCGTGCGGTCGTCCGCGTTGAACGGGAAAACCGGCCAGCGCTTCTCCACCGGCAGCGCCGCCGAGTAGGTGGAGACCCTAAGCGTCGCCGTGGTGCCGAGCGTGCCCGCGATCGGACGCCCCGGCGGCAGATCGGCCAGCGCATGCAGTTCCGGCTTGGCGGCAACGAAGGCGTAGCCAACCTCTTCATAGGCCCGCGTCAGGGTCACCCAGTCGGGATAACCCTCGGGGATCAGCTTGAAACCCATATAGACGTCGCAGTCCTTGAGCAGGATCGCATAGACCTTGGTGAAGTCCTCGTTCGCGAATTCGCTCGGCACCACATAGCGTTTTGGCTGGAGCAGCAGAATCTGCGCGATCGCGTCGGCGACTTCCCCGTCCACCTGCCAGGACGGATCGCGCGGATCGACGCAATAGCGCAGTTCGGACTGGTTGAGCGGCCGGCCGATCGCCCACTGGCCGGGGGCGTAGGGCTGATTGTCATAGAAGTCGGGATCCTGCTGCGCCCGAGCCGGCGCCGAAAACGCGGCGAGCAGCAGGAGCGGCGCCAGCACGGCCAGTAAGTCGGTCAGGCGTCTGAGGACGAACGCAAAGCCAAACACGGTCCACCTCGGACGACGGTTTACCTTGGAAAATGTCCGGGCGGGCGGCGGGGCCGTCCCGCCCGGACGGATCGATTATTTCTGCGCCGTCTGCAGATTGTCGGGCAGCGCGAACACGTAGAGCGTGTGCGGGTTGTCCTGGGGCAGCTGAATTTCCGGCGTGATCAGCTTCAGGCGGCCCAGGCCCGACGACCAATTGGTGACCACGGCTACATATTGCTTGCCGTTGGCCGAATAGGTGATCGGGAAGGATTCGATCGAGTTGTCGAGGGTCGGGCTGGTCCACAGCACCTTGCCCGTCGTCGCGTCGAAGGCGATCAGCTTGCGGTCGAGCGTACCCTCGAACACGATGTTGCCGGCCGTCGGGAGCGTCGAGGAGGTGACCGGCGCGTGCTGCCGATACATCCACACGTCCTTCTGGTCGGTCAGGCTGACGGCGCGAACCTGGCCGATATTGCCGTCGCTGTCGGGACGCGGCACGCGATTGTAGGTCGCAAGGCCGCCGCCCGTATAAACCTGGCCCGGATCGAGCGGGTTGACCACCGTGTTCGAGCAGAACTCGACGGTGGGCATATACATCATCTTGGTCTTCGGGCTGTACGACGTCGCCTGCCAGGCGCGGCCGCCGGGGTCGGCCGGGCAGTTGAAGGTGGTCTTGCCCACCTGCGGGATGACGTCGGGATTGATGGTCTTTTCGCCCGTCACCGGATCGATTTTCGAGACGACGTTCTGGGGCACCGTCTGATGGGCCCACAGCCACTTGCCCGTCGTCCGATCGAGCGACTCGATGATGGCAAGCTTGCCGGCCGTAACCACCTGCTTGGTATCCTGGCCCTTGAAGGGCAGGTCCACCAGCAGGCGTTCATAGACATAATCGAGGTCCAGCGTGTCGGTCGCGAGGTACTGGTGGTACCATTTCAGCTTGCCGGTCTCGGGCACGATGGCGAGCGTCGAGTCGGTATAGAGCGCGTTGTTGGTGTACTTGGGGTCGGGATTCTTGGGCAGCAGGCCATTCAGCACAGCCGGCCACGGATAGGGCTGGCCGACGCCGGCGAACACCAGGTCCTGATCGGGATCGTATGAGCCGCTGATCCACGCCGACGCACCGAAGCGCGAGTCCTGGGGCAGGCCATTCCAGCTATTGCCTTCCGGCGTGTCGCCGCGGGCGATGGTATAGACGCGCCACAATTCCTTGCCGGTATTGGCGTCATAGCCGCCGATGAAGCAGCCGCTCGCCGGCGTCCTGTCGCAATTGGTCTGCCCCTGGATGACCACCCCCTTGGCGATCATGGGGCCACCGGAAAAGGCGAAGCCCTTCTTGTAGTCGGCAACCTGCTGGTCCCAGGCGAGCTTGCCGGTTTTGGTGTTGACGGCGACGAGATGGTCGTCGCGGGTTGCGAAGATGACGTTGTCGCCATAGAGCACCTTGGCGCGCTCGCTGGACGGGCTGACGCCGGTGGGCAGCGAATATTGATACTGCCAGAGCAGCTGGCCGGTGGCGCCGTTGAGCGCCTGGATCAGGTGGCTCGAGTTCTGAACGAAGATCACGCCGTCATGGGCAAGTGGGGTCTCCTGGTCAGTGCCGCCGGGCGACAGGCCCCAGGACCAGACAAGCTGCAAATTCTTGACATTGTCCGAATTGATCTGGTCGAGGGGGCTGTAGCCCCAGCCATTGTATGTGCGCCGGCCCATCAGCCAGTCGCCGTCCGGCGGATTTTTCAGCACGTCGTCGGTTACGGGGGTGAGCTTGGCGAGGGCCGTGTCGACGGCCGCCTTGATGTCCGCCGCCTGTTGCTGCTGGGCCCATGCCGATGAGCCCAAAAGCGTCATGACGAGTGCTGACGTGGCCAGCACGCTGCCTATCCGATGCATCGCAATTTCCTCCCATTGACGGAACGAAATATTCCGGTCCCGCACAAGGTATCCAAATGCGTGGTGCAGGACGTGCACGCATATTGGCAACGCTAACATGCTGGATCGCCGCGCGACAATTGCGCGCGATCAAAAGAATGCGATGCGTACATCTACTGATTAAATGGCGACTTTTACGCGGCTGCTTGCAGCCGGAAAGCGGCGCCGTGCCGGATATTTATCGCATGTCAGTCGGCCGGTGTCGCTGATTTCCACTCGCCGCCGCTCTCTCGGCGCAGGTCGCGGCTGGGCAATACGTATCGATCCAGGAAATCGGCCGGCGCGGCCCGCGGCGCTACTTCGGCGCGGCGCCGTGACGGAGGCCGTCGACCAGCAGCGCGACCATGCGGCGGGCGCCCTCCGCCCCGGGTTCGTCGTGCACCGTCATGTAGAGGCTGCCGATGGCGTTGAGGAGGTCACGGGCATCGATATCGGGACGGACCTCGCCGGCATCGCGTGCGGCCTCGAGAAGGCCGCGCAGCGCCGGCACGAGCCGCTCGTCGCGATGCGCGGGCAGGCCGGCATAGGCAGTATCCCCGGAGTGGAGCGCCGCCGCGAGACCGCGCTTGGTGGCGATGAATCCGACATAGCGTTCGATCCAGCGATCCAGCGCCTCGCCCGGCGGATAGCCCTCGGCGAGCGCCGCAGCCGCCTCGGCGCAGACGTCGATCTCGCGGCGGAACACGGCCGCGATGAGATCGGAGCGCTGCGGAAAATGCCGATAGACCGTGCCCACGCCGACCCCGGCCTTCTCGGCGATCTCGCGCACCGGCGCGTCAACGCCCGAGGTCGCGAAGACGCTCTTGGCCGCCTGCAGCAGCGCGTCGAGGCTGCGCTGCGCATCGGCCCGTACGCGCCGGTCCGGCTTCGCTCCCCCGGAATTTCCAACCTGTGCGATGTCGCCCATCGATTGTCCTTGCAAAACGGAACGATGTTCCGTATTGAAGCGGAACACGGTTCCGCTTCGTCGTAGATAATGCGTTGCAACCCTCGTGGCAACCGATCCGGCAGCAGGCGACCGGCTATTTCAAGGAGATGATCATGCAATATCGCACCCTGGGCCGCACCGGCATCAAGGTCAGCCCTTACTGCCTCGGTGCCATGATGTTCGGTCCGATGGGTAATCCCGACCACGACGATTGCGCCCGCATCGTTCACAAGGCGCTCGACAACGGCATCAACTTCATCGACACCGCCGACCGCTACAGCGCCGGCGAATCCGAGACGATCGTGGGCAAGGCGCTGAAAGGACGGCGCGAGAACGTCGTGCTGGCCACCAAATTTCACGGGCCGATGGGCACCGATCCAAACCAGCAGGGCAATTCGCGCCGCTGGATCATGCAGGCGGTCGATAACTCGCTGAGGCGGCTGCAGACCGACTATATCGATCTCTACCAGGTGCACCGCCCGGCGCCGGATACCGACATCGAGGAAACGCTGTCGGCGTTGACGGATTTGCTCCGCATGGGCAAGGTACGCGCCATCGGCTCTTCGACCTTCCCTGTCTCCGAGATCGTCGAGGCCCAATGGGTCGCAGAAAAGCGCGGCCTCGCGCGCTTCCGCACCGAGCAGCCGCCCTATTCAATTCTCGATCGCGCCATCGAGCGTGACATGCTTCCCACGGCTCAGCGCTACGGCATGGGCGTCATGGTGTGGAGCCCGCTGTCCAAGGGCTTGCTCACCGGCCGCTACCGCCAGGGCCAGCCGCTGCCGGATTCGCTCCGCGTCCGGGTGATGCCTCGGCAGATGTCGAACGAGAATGCGCTCGCGGCCGTCGAACGGCTGATCCCGCTGGCGACAGAGGCCGGCATGTCGCTCACCCATATGGCGATGGCCTTCGTGATGGCGCATCCGGCGGTGACGGCAGCCATTCTCGGTCCGCGCACCATGGCGCAATTCGACGATCTGCTGGCCGGCGCCGAACTGACGCTCAGCGATGAAGTGCTCGACCGTATCGACGAGATTGCCCCGCCCGGCGCCGACGTCGGCTTCAACGAGGCGATGTACCAGCCGCCCTCGATGGTCAGGCCCGAATTGCGCCGCCGGCCGCAGGGCGAGCGGGCCGCGAGCTGAGCGGGACTGCAATAGAGACAAGCGCGGCCCAGGATCTATTTAGATGCGACTTGGACGCTGCCCGAGCCAGTCCTGCGGTTTTCGCAGGGCTGGCTCCGGCTCGAAGCCGATTCGCCGATAAGTGAAATCTCATAGTGTTTGACACAAAGTTGACAAAAACGTCATCCGCTGCGGATCGACTTAAGTCCAATGACGTTCAAGATATCAGACCTGTGGATAAAGCGAAATTCAGGCCCAGTGCGCGATCTACAAAGATTTCGCACCTGGCCATTGCGCAAAAATCATAGCTGATATGAGGGAACCCGGCCCCCTCGTCGCGCCTGCCGCGACTTTGAATGGTGGCTTAGTCATTAAAACTCAGTAACTTTTTGCGCCCGGCGCATCTCCCGGCCGAGTGCTCCGGCCATGCGCCGGCCGCAGATTGAGGCAGCACGGCGGGTGACAGCCCCGGCGATCTCTGCCATCGTAACAGTCAGCAACCGCCGTAATAGTGAACGATCTCAGTGCTCGGAGGATCGAGCAATGACTTTCGCGAACTGGTCGACGGGTAGAGCGGCAGCAAGACAGGTTTCCGATCTGTCATCGTTCGAAGATAGTATCAATAATACTATCGGCGTAGGCGCTGCTGTCTCTATCGGTGACTCGCACGAACAATCATTACTGGGCCGGAAGGACGGGCGTGCGGCCCTGGGGCGCAGCCTGCAACTGGCGGTCAAGCGGTCGATGGATATCGTCGGCGCATTCCTTGCGCTTGTTCTCCTGGGGCCGCTGCTGATTGCCATTGCCATCGCGGTAAAGCTCACGAGCCCGGGCCCGATTCTGTTCAGGCAGCCGCGTGAGGGCCTCAATGGCGAGCCCTTCACCATCTATAAATTCCGCTCCATGCGGATCGATGCAGGCGACGTCGAAGGCACGCGGCAGGCGCGGGCGGGCGACGACCGGCTGACGCCGATTGGCGGCTTCATCCGCGCCAAAAGTCTCGACGAATTGCCGCAGCTGCTCAACGTGCTCAAGGGCGACATGTCGCTGGTGGGCCCCAGGCCCCATGTGCCCGGCATGCTGGCCGGCGGCCAGCTCTATCGCCAGCTCGTGCCCTATTACGACCTCCGGCTCGGCATGCGCCCGGGCATCACCGGCTGGGCCCAGGCGAACGGGCTGCGCGGGCCGACCGAGGACCCGGCAACAGCTATCGCACGCGTCCAGCACGACATCATCTACATCCGCGATTTCAGCCTGCTGCTGGACCTCAGGATCATCATGATGACGGTGCGCAACGAATTCCTGAGCGGGTCCGGCCTATGAGAGCGCGCAACCTCATGGCGGCCTGCGCGCTG
The DNA here is from genome assembly GCA_035547675.1 of Devosia sp. Taxonomy (GTDB): domain Bacteria; phylum Pseudomonadota; class Alphaproteobacteria; order Rhizobiales; family Devosiaceae; genus DASZTU01. The sequence goes on along the minus strand of DASZUI010000114.1, from coordinate 815 downwards.
TTGACTGGCGCCAATCTGGCGACGGGCGCCATGGCCGCTCCGGCAGGCTTCCAGCCCGTGACCACAGGCGGCGTCCGGCCGGATTCGCATATCGTCACGGTATCGTCGCTGGCCGCCAGCGGCCCGGGCAGCCTTGAATGGGCGCTGCAGCAGCCCGGCCCGAAAATCATCGTCTTCACCGTTGGCGGGGTCATTCCGCTCAACGGCGCCGCCGCCGTCAACACGCCCTTTACGACCATTGCCGGCGAGACGGCGCCGGCGCCCGGCATCGAACTCACCGGCGGCACGCTGCAGGTCCGCAGCCACGACATCGTCATCCGCCACATTGCCGTGCGCACGCAGGGTCCGGCGCCCTTTGGCTGGAAGGATCCGCCCGACGGCATCAATATCGGCGGCAACCCGAAGCGCTACGGGGCGCCCATCCGCAACGTGCTGCTGGAGAACGTCAGCGTCAGCTGGGGCGTCGATGAGAATGTCGACGTCTGGTACCAGGGCACCGGCAACGTCCAGCTGCGCAGCATGATCATCGCCGAAGGGCTGATGCAGGGCGGCCACCCCAAGGGCGTTCACTCCATGGGCATGCTGGTGGGCTCGGGCGTCGACCGGACCAGCGTCACCGACAGTCTTTTCGCCCACAACAATGATCGCCACCCCCGCGTCAGCCCGGACACCCAGGTCAGCGTCGAACGCGACGTGATCTACGATCCCGGCCACGAGGGGACTGAGATTTTCGTCGACTGCGACAAGGGCGGGGCGCCGATGCGCTTCGTGGACAATGTGCTGCGCCCCGGCCCGAGCACCTGGCACAAGCTCGT
>DASZUI010000113.1:0-2713 GCA_035547675.1 Devosia sp. | reverse complement strand
CTCGAGCTCGTCGGCCAGCTCGGCGCCATGCTCCGGCTCGCCGCGCGTGAAGGCGTTTTTGGCGAGGTTGTGGGTGTGCGGCAGGTGGTCGACGCCGGTCAGCAGCGTGCCGAACATCTTGCGGTTGGTGACGATGCCGCCCACCGAAATGCCGCCGAAATTGACGCCGTGATAGCCGCGCTCGCGGCCGATGAGGCGGAAGCGGCTGCCCTCGCCCTTCACGCGCTGATAGGCGAGCGCCACCTTGAGCGCCGTCTCGACCGATTCCGAACCGGAGTTGGTATAGAGGACGTGGTTCAGCCCCTCGGGCGCGATCTCGACGATGCGGTTGGCGAGCTCGAAGGCCTTGGGGTGGCCCATCTGGAAGGCCGGCGCATAATCGAGCTCGGCCGCCTGCTCCTGGATCGCCTCGACGATTTTCGGCCGGCAATGGCCGGCGTTGACGCACCAGAGCCCCGCCGTGCCGTCGAGCACTTCGCGACCGTCGGTGGTGTAATAGTGCATGTCCTTGGCGCGCGCGAACAGGCGCGGCGCCTTCTTGAACTGGCGGTTGGCGGTGAACGGCATCCAGAACGCGTTGAGATCGTTCGGCGCGACATTCAGGCGGTTGGACACCGGCTACTCCCTGGGAACTATTCGGCTTTTGTTGAACTCGGCGGTCAAGTTTGTTGTGGCTTGACGCGCAAACGTGATACCGAGAATTTTGACCAATTGGAAAAACGTTAGCACTCCCATGCCGCCAAGCAAGGCAAAAATGCTGGCCCAGGAAGCGGTTCGGTCCGACGTCGGCGGGGGTGTCGCCGAGGCGCCGCGCCGGCCCCGAACGCGCATCCAGCGGGAGAAACAGGACCGTATCCTGGACGCGGCGCTGGAGGTCTTTTCCACGCATGGCTTCCGCGGCGCGACCATCGACCAGATCGCCGAGGCGGCGGGGATGAGCAAGCCGAACCTGCTCTATTACTTTCCCCGCAAGGAGGAGATCCACAAGCGCCTGATCGCCGGCCTGCTCGACATGTGGCTGGCGCCGCTGCGCGAGATGGATGCCGCGGGCGACCCGATCCCCGAAATCCGCTCCTATATTCGCCGCAAGCTGGAGATGGCGCGCGACTTCCCCCGCGAAAGCCGGCTGTTCGCCAACGAGATGCTGCAGGGCGCGCCGCGCACCGTCGACATGCTGGAGGGCGAGCTCAAGACGCTGGTCGACGAGAAGGCCGGAGTGATCCGGGGCTGGATGGAACAGGGCAAGCTCAGCCGCGCTGATCCCTATCATCTGATCTTCTCGATCTGGGCCACCACCCAACATTACGCCGATTTCGACGTGCAGGTGCGCGCCGTGCTCGGCCCCAACCGCAATGGCGAAGGCCGCTTCGACGACGCGGCGCGCTATCTCGAACAGCTTTTCATGTTCGGCCTCGCCCCCAGCCATTCGGCTGGACCGAACTTTCGAGGCTGACAGGTAGGGCGCGCGTGGCCCATGGTTCGAGGCTCGGCTGCGCCTCGCACCTCACCATGAGGTCGGTGGAACAAACTCGGCCTCATCCTGAGGTGGACCCCGGACTTGATCCGGGGGACCCTCGAAGGATGGGCAGCGCGCGCTGCATCGCCTCAAAACTGGATTCCCGCCTTCGCAGGAATGACGGCGTGGTTGGAGCAGGGCCGTGCCTCGCTCGCTTCGTCATTCCCGCGAAGGCGGGAATCCAGTTTGACCACCTCAAGAACGGGCAGCACGCCCCCTCAGGCCACCCTACGTCATCGCGTCGAAAAGCCGGTCGAGGCGAATGCCTCGTCGGTCTTTGTAATGGTTCACCGTCATTTCCTCCGATTGAGGTCGGGCCTATCGTGGCCTGTCGCTTCTCCAGCGGCTCCATCACAGGAGGATATCATGCACAGGACAGGACTGGTGCTCGCCGCCCTATTGCTGGCGGCGCCCGGCGCGGCGCTCGCGGCGGACAAGGTTCAGATCGGCGAGGGCAAGACTGCCCCGGAAAGCATGACGGCGACGAGCGACGGCACGCTTTACGCGGGCAGCCTGGCAAAGGGCGAAATCTATAAGGCCGCGCCGGGCGCGACCAAGGCCGACAAATTCATCGACAAGCCGGCCGACGGGCCGCAAAGCGTGCTCGGCGTCTGGGCGGACGAAAAGGACGGACTGCTCTGGGCCTGCTATTCGCAGTTCGGCGACAATGCCCCGCCCTCGATCGCCCGCAGCTATGACCTCAAGACCGGCGCCCTCAAGGGCAGCTATACGCTGGGGCCCAAGAGCGTCTGCAACGATTTCACCCGCGGCACGGACGGCACGATCTACATCGCCGATACCGGCAATGGCGGCGTGATCCGGCTCAAGGCCGGTTCCTCGACGCCCGAAAGCTGGATCCTCAACGATAATCTCAAGGGCGCCGACGGCATCAGCTTCGGGCCGGACGGGGCAGTCTATGTGAATTCGGTCTTCACCAGCGGGCTTTACCGCATTCCGGTCAACGCCGACGGCTCGGCGGGGACGCCCGTCGAAATCATGCCCTCGGAGCCGCTCAAGGGTACGGACGGGATGCGCTGGGGCGATGACGGCAAGCTTTACGTCGCCGAGAACGCCAATGGCCGCATCGACCAGCTCACCATCGACGGCGACAAGGCCACGGTAAAGCCGGTCGCCACGGGCCTCGACGGCCCCACCTCCATGACCAAGGTGGGCAATACGCTCTGGGTGCTCGATTCG
>DASZUI010000112.1:0-6215 GCA_035547675.1 Devosia sp. | reverse complement strand
AATTCCTGCTGCGGATGCTTGCGTCCACCCTGCGGCGGCACGGAAGCCACCGTGCCTTCCATGATCTTCAGCAGCGCCTGCTGCACGCCCTCGCCCGACACGTCGCGGGTGATCGACGGGTTGTCCGACTTGCGCGAAATCTTGTCGACTTCGTCGATATAGACGATGCCGCGCTGCGCCTTCTCGACATTGTAATCGGCCGCCTGCAGCAGCTTGAGGATGATGTTTTCCACGTCCTCGCCGACATAGCCCGCCTCGGTCAGCGTCGTGGCGTCGGCCATGGTGAAAGGCACATCGAGGATGCGCGCCAGCGTCTGGGCCAGCAGCGTCTTGCCGGTGCCGGTGGGCCCGACGAGCAGGATGTTCGACTTGGAGAGTTCCACGTCCTGGTTCTTGGTGGCGTGGTGCAGGCGCTTGTAGTGGTTGTGCACCGCCACGGACAGCACCTTCTTTGCGCGTGCCTGGCCGATCACGTAATCGTCGAGAATCTTGCAGATTTCCGCCGGAGTCGGCACGCCATCGGCCGACTTCACCATGGAAGTCTTGGACTCCTCGCGGATGATATCCATGCACAGCTCAACGCATTCATCGCAGATGAATACCGTCGGGCCGGCGATGAGCTTGCGAACCTCGTGCTGCGACTTCCCGCAGAAGGAGCAATAGAGCGTGTTCTTGCTCGATTCGCCGCTGGTCGTGTCCTTGGACATCTGTCACTCCCCGGGAGTACCGCTCCCAATTGGCGTACCTGGCTGTCAGGCTAACGCGCGACACATAAACAAGTTGTAAGCCGAACCGACCTTATCGATCGATTCGGCGCTGTGCAATTACGGGAGCGTCACACTCCCGTAACCTTCCGGCGGAAGGTTAACCGGCTCACGCCCCCTCCGGGACCGTGCGCTTGTCGAACACGCTGTCGATGATGCCGAACGCCTTGGCGTCGTCGGCCGACAGGAAATTGTCGCGTTCCAGGGCCCGCTCGATCTCGTCATAGGTGCGGCCGGTGTGCTTCTCGTAGATCTGGTTGAGACGCCGCTTGAGGTTCTCGACCTCCTTGGCGTGGATCAGGATATCGGTGACCTGGCCCTGATAGCCGCCCGAAGGCTGGTGCACCATGATCCGCGAATTGGGCAGCGAGGCGCGCATGCCGGCTTCGCCTGCCGCGAGCAGCAGCGAGCCCATCGAGGCCGCCTGGCCGACGCAGAGCGTCGCCACCGCCGGCCGGATGAACTGCATCGTATCGTAGATGCCCAAACCCGCCGTCACCACGCCGCCGGGCGAATTGATATAGAGCGAGATTTCCTTCTTCGGGTTCTCGGATTCGAGGAACAGCAGCTGCGCCACGATCAGCGCCGCCATGTTGTCCTCGACCACTCCCGTCACGAAGATGATGCGCTCCTTGAGCAGGCGCGAATAGATGTCGAAGGCGCGTTCGCCCCGGTTGGTCTGCTCGACCACCATCGGAACGAGCATATTGGTATAGGTATCGATAGGATCTCTCATCCCGATGCCCCTGTATTGAAAACGAATCGGCACGACCCGGCCGACTGCAGACGGCGCCTCGTCATGGCGCGGTAAAGCGACACATAGGCGGGACTAAGGCCGGCTGCAACGAAAGATAGATAGGCAGGTTCCCCTCTTGCCGGCGAGCTGCCCGTTTGGCTAGCAAAGCCTTGCGAACAGCCCTTGCGGCATCGCGGCGCTGGCGCCGCTGCCCGCCGGCATGTCATAGTTAGGTCTTCGTGAACCATATGCAAGCGCGCCTTCGGCGCCCGGAAGACCATGCCTGCCTATTCGATTGCCGCCGCCGAACGCCGCGCCGCCGCCCAGCCCCGCGAGGCGGCCTTCTACCAGAACCCTTACGCCTTCTATGCGGATATCCACGCCCAGGCGCCGAGCTTCGTCTGGGAGAATTACGGGCATTGGTGCTTCACCGGCTTCGACGAGGTCAGCGCGCTCTTGCGCGACCGCCGCTTCGGGCGCGAAATCCTGCACGTCATGACACGCGAGGAGCTGGGCTGGCCCGAGCCGAAGCCGCACCTGGCCGATTTCGACCTGACCGAGAAATTCTCCCTGCTCAACCTGGAGCCGCCCGACCACACGCGGCTCAGGACGCTGGTCAACCGGGCCTTCGTCTCCCGCAATGTCGAGCAGCTCCGGCCGCGCATCGAGGCCCTGGCCAACCAGCTCATCGACCGCTTCGCGGATAAGGGCGAGGTGGAACTGCTCGAAGCTTTCGCCAAGCCGCTCCCGGCCATCGTGATCGCCGAGATGATCGGGCTGCCCGCCGAAATGGCCGAGCAACTGGTCGCTTGGTCGAACCGGATGGTGCAGATGTACATGTTCGGCGTCACCGAAGCCGTCGAGCACGACGCCAACGCCGCCGCCCGCGACTTCATCGACTATCTTCGGCCGCTGATCGCCGAACGCCGCGCCAATCCCCGCCAAGACCTGCTGAGCCACATGCTGACCGCCCGTGAGGACGACCGGCTGAGCGATGATGAAGTGATCTCGACCACCATCCTGCTGCTCAATGCCGGCCACGAAGCGACCGTCCATACCACCGGCAACGCGGTCAAGACCATCATCGAAAGCGGGCTCGACCCCAAGGCGCTGTTCGCCGATGCCCGGCAGACCGAGGCGACGGTAGAGGAGTGCCTGCGCTACGACGCGCCGCTCCACATGTTCACCCGCTTCGCCCTGCAGGACGTTGAGCTCGATGGTGGCATTTCGCTGAAGAAGGGCGAAGTGATCGGCCTGATGCTGGGCGCCGCCAACCGCGATCCGCGCCGCTTCGCGCACGCCGACCGCTTCGACCCCTTCCGCACCGATGGCGCCAATGTCAGCTTCGGCGCCGGCATCCATTTCTGCATCGGTGCGCCGCTCGCGCGGGTCGAACTGCAGACGGGTCTCTCGACGCTGTTCCGCCGGCTGCCGGGCCTGAAGCTCGCGGCGGCGCCGCGCTACAACAATGTCTACCACTTCCACGGACTGGAGCGGCTGCAGGTCAGCTGGTAAGCCCGGCAAGCACGTCGGGGAGCAGGCCGGGCAGGTCTTCCGCGATCAGCCCCGGCCGGCCAAAACGGTTGGCTGCCTCGCCATGCATCCATACGGCCGCTGCGGCGGCTTCGAATCCGGGCATCTGCTGCGCCAGAAGCCCGCCCACCACACCCGCAAGCACATCGCCCGAGCCGGCCGTTCCGAGGGTCGCCGGCGCGTTGCTGTTGATCGCCGCGCGCCCGTCCGGTGCTGCAATCACCGTATCGGCGCCCTTGTAGATAACGACCGCACCCGAGAGCTGCGCCGCCATGCGCGCCCGCTCCAGCTTGCTGCCCGGCAGCTCGCCGAAAAGCCGCTGGAACTCGCCTTCATGCGGCGTGAACACAACCGGCCGCGAGCCATTCGCCTTGATCGCCGAAAACAGCCGTTCGGGTTCCTCCTTGAAGCTCGACAGGCCATCCGCATCGATCACGGCCGCAAGGCCTGCCTCGAGGATCGCCAGCACGCGCGCCGCCGTGGCATCACCCACCCCCGCCGCCGGCCCGATCACGGCCGCATGCTTGCGGCCATCCACGAGATAGCCCCGGAGCGCCCCGCCTCCGGGCATTTCGGCCAGCATGACGGCCGTCACATGGGCGGCATGCACCAGCAGCGCCTCGCGGTCACCGACCAGCGTCACCAGCCCTGCCCCGCTCCGCAGCGCCGCCGTCGCCGTCAGGCGCGTCGCGCCCGTATGCAAGGCCGGCCCGCTGAACACGACGCAATGGCCGCGCCTGTATTTGTGCGCCTCGATTCCCAGCGACGGGATGCGCCAACCCCCCGGTGAGTTTTCGACGGCACTGGGCGCAATGCTCGCCAGGACCGTATCGGGAATCCCGATCTGCGCCAGCACGACGGCGCCGCTGTGCTCGCGGCCGGGCAGCAGCACATGGCCGGGCTTTTTGCGAAAAAAGGTCACGGTGAGATCGGCCCGAACGGCTGCGCCCCTGGCCTCGCCGCTCTGTCCGTCGACGCCGCTCGGTACGTCGATAGCCACGGTCGGCAATCCGGCGGCATTGACCGCCTCGATCAGCGCCTTCAGCACGCCATCGACGTCACGGTCGAGCCCCGCCCCCAGCAGCGCATCGACGACGAGCCCCGCCCCCTTCAGCGCGTCAGGCGCAGCCTCCTCGATCGGCCCGCTCCAGCGCGCCGCCATAACCGCGGCATCGCCTCTGAGCCGTTCGCGGGCCCCGAACAGCGCGAGCCGCACCGGCCAGCCGCCCTGCGCGAGATGTCGTGCCACGACGAAGCCGTCGCCGCCATTGTTCCCCGGTCCGCACAGCACCAAGACCGGCCGCCGCGCATAACGGGCAGCGATCGCCTCGGCCACGGCCCGGCCGGCATTCTCCATCAATCGCAGGGACGGCATGCCGCCGGCCACGGCAAGCCGGTCGGCCTCGTACATCTCTTTTGGGGTCAACAGCTCATGCATCGGTTTCTCCGGCTGCCGATCTAGCCCCCTGCCAAAGAAAAAGGCCACCCCGGAGGGTGGCCTCGAACTTTCCGAACCGACCCGGCCTCAGTGGTCGTGGTCATGCTCGTGATCATGATCGCCGTGATCGTGGTCATGATCATGGTCGTGATGATGATGCTCGTGCTCGTCCCCGTCGATGTCGTATTCATCGCTCTGGATGAGCTTGGCCAGCTCCTCGCGAGTCATCGGCGTGTCGGTCGCCTTGCCGAGGCCGGCAACATAGTCGACGACCTTGTTCTCGAAGATCGGCGCCCGCAGCCCGGCCAGCGCCTGCGGGTTCTTGCGATAATAGTCGTAGACCTGCTGTTCCTGGCCCGGGAAGCGGCGCACCTCGGCGATGAGCGCCTGCTGGTGCTCCTCGTCGGTCACGTCGACCTTGTGCTCATTGCCGATCTCGGCAACCACCAGCCCGAGGCGAACCCGGCGCTCGGCGATCTTGCGATACTGCGCGCGCGCCTCTTCTTCGGTCGTGCCCTCCTGCTCGAAGGAGCGGCCATGCGATTCGATCTCGTGCTCGACATTGCGCCAGATGGTGTCGAACTCGGCATCGACCAGCTGCTCCGGCACCTCGAAGCGATGACCGGCATCGAGCGCATCCAGGATCTGCCGCTTGACGTGCTGACGGCTCATCGAGTCGAGAGCGGCGCGCATCTGCTCCTTGACCGCGTCGCGCAGCGCCGCGAGGTTTTCGAGCCCGAGCGTCTTGGCGAAATCGTCGTTGAGCTCGACGCCCGGCTTCGGCCCGTCCACATGCAGGACCGTCACCTCGAACTGCGCCTGCTTACCGGCAAGCTCTTCCTGCTGGTAATTCTCGGGGAAGGTCACGGTGATCTCGCGCGTCTCGCCGCGCTTCATGCCGACGAGCTGCTCCTCGAAACCCGGGATGAACTCGCCCGAACCGACCGTCACATGGGCATGGTCGGATGAACCGCCCGGGAAGGCCTCGCCATTGATCCGCCCGACAAAGGAAAGGCCCAGCCGGTCGCCATTCTCGACGACCGCATCCGGCCCCTTGTCTTCATAGGGCCGATTGGTGCGAAACACGCGCTGCAGTTCGGCCTCGACTTCCTCGTCCGAAATCTCGACGACGGGTCGGTTGTAGGTGACGCTCGACAGGTCCATCACCTTGACCGGCGGCAGCACTTCATAGCTGACGTCGAAGGCGAGGTCGGCCTGACCGTCCAGCACCTTGTTGATCTCGGCCTGGTCCTCGCTGAGATCGATCTTGGGCTGGGTCGCCGCGCGTTCGGCACGCTGTTGCAGCGTCTCGTTGACGCTGTTGTTGATCGCGTCGGTCATGACCTCGCTCATGGCGGAGCGGCCATAGACCTTCTTGAGGTGGGTCATCGGCACCTTGCCCGGGCGGAAGCCCTTGAGCACGGCCTTATCCTTGATCTCGGAGAGCTTGGCATCGAGCTGGCTCACCAGATCCTGCGCCGGAATGGTCATGCTGAGCTTGCGCTTCAGACCGTCATTGAGGGTCTCTGTGACCTGCATTGTTCTTCGATCCCGTCTCTATTCTTCTCGTCATGGCCGGAAAACCCGCTGGAAAACCAGTTTCGGGAGCCGGGCTGGGCGACTGGTGCGGGTGAGAGGACTTGAACCTCCACGCCTTACGGCGCTGGAACCTAAATCCAGTGCGTCTACCAGTTCCGCCACACCCGCAAACACCTGCCTCCGGCCGGGTTGGCGAGGGTCTATA
>DASZUI010000111.1:0-1519 GCA_035547675.1 Devosia sp. | reverse complement strand
CGAAGCGCTCATGATGATTGATGACGGCCGGATCGTCGATGCGAAGACGATCCTGCTGCTGCAGTGGCTCGCCCTGCACCCCGCGCAATAGACCGGGTGTGCGGCTTTTAGCTGCGGAAGGTCTGCAGTTCCTGCGCCCTGACGTCGATCGCCGTAAAGCGGGTCGGCAGCTGAATCGAGAGGCGCGGCTCGGCGTTGGGATCACTGAACGCGCCGGCGGTGCCCACCGTCGCGGGCGCGGTGAAGAGCGGGGCCTGCATGGCGCTCCGAGCGGCGAGCTGGCTCGCGGTTCCGGGCGCCGCCAGCGCCCCGACAAGAACAACGGCCAAGACGTACTTGATCTGCATTTGATCCACCCTGTGCATGGCGGCGCCAATACTCGAGGCAGCCGCTCGTTGGCTCGGCGATATAGGCCGGTACAGAAGAACCCGGACTGAATTGCGTGTTCAGGAACGGTTCATCTGCGCGGCGGGTTCCCGAGGCAGGCTGACGTCAGGAAACGGCCAGTCGCAGGGCGAGGCGGGCGCCGAAGACATTGAGCAGGAGGCCAATGAAGACGATGGCGCTGCCGATGGCCTCGAACGGGGAAAGCGGCTCGCCCAGCAGCAGGACGCCGCTCGTTATGCCGACCACCGGAACCAGCAGCGAAAACGGCACGACGGTCGAGGCGGGATAGCGCGCGAGCAGCACGCTCCAGAGCCCAAAGCCGATGAGCGTTGCCGCGTAGGCGTTGAAGCCGACGATGCCGGCCAGCAGCCAGCTCGGATGGCTGAGCGCCGCCCAATCGGCGGCTGCCCCTTCCGTCAGGAGCGAGAGCGCGATGAGCGGGATCGGCGGCACGAGCGCCGACCAGACCACGAAGCCGAGCATGTCGATCTTGCCGGCCCGCTTCGTCGCAATGTTGGCGACGCCCCAGAAGGCGGCGCCCGCGAGCGTCAGCAGCAGGGGCAGCAGGGCCGTGCCGGAGAGGCGCTCGAGCGCGATGAGGGCGATGCCGGCCAGGGCGACGAGCGCCCCGATGAGCTGGAAGCGGCCCGGCCGGTCGCCGAGCAGCACCGCCGCGAAGGCCATGGTGAAGAAGGCCTGCATCTGGATCACGAGCGACGAAAGGCCCGCCGGCATGCCGAGTTTGATGGCGACGAAGAGGCTGCCGAACTGCAAGACGCCCACCGCCGTGCCGTAGAGCAGGAGCGTCGATAGCCGCACCCGGGGCCGCGGTACGAAGAAGACGGCCGGGATCGCGGCGAACACATAGCGCAGCGCCGTCAGCAGCAGCGGCGGCACGAGCGCCACGCCCCACTTGATGGCGATGAAATTGAGCCCCCAGACGAGGACGATGACGAGGGCGATGAGCAGGTCGCGGGGGGACATGGCGGTCGGGAAGGAGGCAGGGCCGGGAGGCTCTGGCACATCTTGCGCCGTTGCGACAGGTGTTTTCGCACGGCCCCTGTCGCCTCGCAGCGTGGCGGGAGGTCCGGCCGCACCCCCGCCCCCTCCACCAGGCTTCGCCTGGTCCCCC
>DASZUI010000110.1:0-5861 GCA_035547675.1 Devosia sp. | reverse complement strand
AAGGAGGAAATCCGCCAGCGCGTCGAGGCGGCCGCCAAGGTGCTGCGCATCGACCAATATCTCGCCCGCAAGCCGCGCCAGCTCTCGGGCGGCCAGCGGCAGCGCGTTGCCATCGGCCGCGCCATCGTGCGCGAGCCGCGCATCTTCCTCTTCGACGAGCCGCTGTCCAATCTCGATGCGGCGCTGCGCGTCGAAATGCGCATCGAGATCGCCCGTATGAAGGAACGGCTGGGCACGACCATGGTCTATGTGACGCATGACCAGGTTGAGGCCATGACGCTCGCCGACAAGATCGTCGTGCTCAATGCCGGGCGCGTCGAGCAGGTAGGCACGCCGCTTGAACTCTACAACAAGCCGGTCAACAGGTTTGTCGCCGGCTTCATCGGCAATCCGCGCATGAATTTCCTCGCCCTCGGCGAGCGGCGCGCGAACGGCGCGATGGCCATTCCCGGCGGCGAGGTTCGGCTCCCGGAACGGCTCGCCGACAGGCCGGCCGAGATCGGCGTGCGGCCCGAACATCTCGAGCTGGTCGAGCGCGGCAGCGAGCAATCCATCGCCGGCACCGTGGTCATGACCGAACATCTGGGCAGCGACACCTATGCCTATGTGAGCCTCGACGGCGCCGAAGACCTGCTGGTGGTTCGGCTGTCGGGCGCCGATCCGGTCAATCGCGGCGCGGCTGTCGGCGTGAAGCTCGATCCAAGCCTGGTGCACGTCTTTTCCGCCGCCGGAATCGCCATCGCTTCGGCGCGGCCCGTCGCGCTGGAGGCCGCATGATCGACTACGCGGAATTTCCCGAGCTCCGGCCCGTCGAAATCGCGGCGGCGCGCTATCCGAGTCTGGCCGGCAAGCCGGTGCTGATCACCGGCGGCGGTTCGGGGATCGGCGCGTCGCTGGTCGAGCATTTCGCAGGGCAGGGCTGCCGCGTCGGCTTCGTCGAGCTGAGCCCCGACTACACAAGGCAGACGGCCGAGGACGTGGAAAAGGCCACCGGCAACCGCCCGGTCGGCATCGCCGCTGACGTGCGGGACATTGCCGCTCTCAAGGCAGCCATCGCCGCGATCACGGCCGAGATCGGCGCGCCGCGCGTCCTCGTCAATAATGCCGGCAATGACGATCGCCTGCCCATCGAGGACGTGACGCCCGAATATTGGGACGAGCGCTTCGCCACCAATCTGCGCCACCAGTTCTTCGCCGCCCAGGCGGTGATCGAGGGCATGGCCGCGGCAGGCGGCGGCGCCATCGTCAACATGGGCTCGACCTCGTGGATGAAAGGGGCCGCCGGCCTCATCTTCTACACCACCGCCAAGGCGGCGGTGATGGGTTTCACCAAATCGCTCGCCCGCGAGGTCGGCACGAGGAACATCCGCGTCAATTCCATCGCGCCGGGCTGGGTGCTGACGCCGCGCCAGGTGGCGCGGGCCCGGCGCATCTACCAGGGCAAGTTCGACGAATATCTCACGGCCCAGTGCCTCAAGGAACATCTGCTGCCCCCCGACATCGCCCGCATGGCGCTCTGGCTCGCCGCCGACGATTCCCGGCTCGTTAGCGGCCAGACCTTCATCGTCGATGCGGGGACGGTATGAACCGCAACCAGGCTGAAACTCACCAGGGAGGAACCATAATGAAATCCATCAGAACTTTATTGGCCACCGCCGTGGCCGCCACCGCGCTGGCGGTGGGCGCCGCGCAGGCGGCCGACGTCACCTTCATGGGCTATAGCTATGCCGAGGAATCGGCCAAGCCCTCGGTCGACAAGATCATCGCGGGCTTCAAGGCAAAGACCGGCCTCACCGTCGAGCCCATCGCGTCGGCCTTCGGCGATCTGCAGAAGAACCTGCTGCTGCGCGCCCGCTCGCATACGCTGCCCAATGTGGTGCAGATTTCCGAGCGCTGGCTGCCCTCCTTCAGCAATTTGCCGGGCCTGGTCGATTACAACACCGTCTTCGGCGCCGATAATCTGGCGAAGATCTATGCGCCCGAGGCGCTGGCCATGGGGCAATACAAGGGCAAGCAGCTCGCTTTGCCGCTGATGTCGGGCTCCATCGGCATGGTCGCCAACCAGGCGGTGCTGACCGAGGCCGGCATCTCGACCCTGCCCACCACCGTCGACGAGTTCGAGAAGGACCTCACCGCCATTCGCGACAAGGTGCCGAACTCGGTGCCCTATGCCATGGCGACCAAGAACAATTCCGACATCCTGGTCGATTTTCTGACCTGGGAATATGTCTTCGGCGGCCATGTGATCGATCCGAACGGCAAGGTGGTCGTCGATAGCGACGCGAGCAAGAAGGCGCTCTCCTTCCTCGTCGACCTGATGAAGAACCGCCTGATCGCCCCCGAAATCGGCCGCCCCGATGCCCGCCGCCTCGTCGGCCAGAGCGCCTCGGCCTTCTATCTCGATGCGCCGCAGTCGCGCACCTTCCTGCGCAGCTTCTCCGGCCAGGGCAAGGCCTTCGACGTCAACATCAAGCCGATGCAGGTGCCGGTCGTGAAGCAGGGCGATACGCCCGTCTCCATCGAATGGGCGCACCTCATCATCTCCTTCGCCCAGTCCAACCCGCCCAAGAAGGATGATCCGAACATGCAGTTCGTCTCCTGGCTCGGCGACGACGCGGTGGAAACCCAGTTCCCGGTCGAGCAGTCCGCGCTTCCCGGCACGCTGTCGGCCCGGGCCAATCCGGTGGTCGCCAACGACGCCTACCTGACCGCCTGGGCCAAGAATAACACCCATCCGCTCGTCAACGAGGTGGGCATCTGGAACAATGGCGGCGAGCTGACCGACATCCTCGCCGAAGAAGTCCAGGCGGCGCTCCTCGGCCAGAAATCGGCCGACGACGCCATCACCGAAATGGCTTCGCGCATGAAGGACTCCATGAACAGCGCCGGCATCGCGCAGTAGGCGCGAGGGAACGGCACCAGCACAATTCCCTCGCCCTTCGGGGCGGGGGTTCGGGGTGAGGGACCCAGCACTCTCACCCCATCTTCATCCATAGAACCAATGCAATGACCGACCTCGCCACCCATAGCGGCAAGCGCCTCGACTACCCCATCTCGAAATTCGCCCGCCGCGGCGGATTGCAGGCGGGGCAGCAGCGCATCGGCCTGCTGATGCTGCTGCCGGCGGCCATCGCCTTCGCGCTGGTGATCCTCTATCCTTTCCTCCAGGCGCTCGGCCTGTCGCTGTTCCGCGATACGCTCGAAACGACGACGCCGATCTTCATCGGCCTCGCCAATTTCCGCACCATCCTCAGCAGCGAGGAGGTCTGGGAGTCCTTCGGCCTCACGGTGGTCTATGTCGGCTGCTCGACCCTCGGCACGCTGCTCCTCGGCCTCGGCTGGGCGCTGATTCTCAACCAGCCTTTCCGCGGCCGCGGTGTCCTGCGCGCGCTGACGCTGATGCCCTGGGTGGTGCCGAGCACGGTTTCGGCCTTCATCTGGGCGTGGATCTTCAATTCGCGCTTCGGCGTCATCAACGGGCTGCTGCTGGAACTGCATCTCATCAGCGTGCCGCAAGCCTGGCTATCGACGCCCGAGGGCGCCATGCTGGCGGTGATCCTGACGCGCATCTGGCGCTCGATCCCGCTCTTCATGGCCTTCTTCCTCGCCGGGCTGCAGAATGTCGACGGCGAACAGCTCGATGCCGCCCGTGTCGACGGCGCGAATAATTTCGCCATCCTGCGCGACCACATCCTGCCGCATCTGAGGCCCGTGCTGATCGTGGTCGTGGTGCTCGGCGTCATCGGCGGCCTGCAGGATTTCGATACCATCTACGCCCTGACCGGCGGCGGCCCCGTCCGGGCGACGGCGGTGCTTTCGGTCGAGGTCTATCGCAAGGCTTTCGAGCAATGGGACATCGGCACCGCCTCGGCCATCGGCGTGCTCTGGGTCGCGACCCTGCTGCCGCCCGCCTATTTCTATCTCCGCATGCTGGTGAAGGGCCGCTGAGATGTTCGACCTCTCCTCCACCGGCGCAAAGCTCGTCTTCGGCATCCTGCTGGCGCTGATCGGCTTCTACCTGTTCTTCCCCATCTACTGGATGGTGATCTCCTCGCTGAAGGACAATACCGAGCTCTACCAGGTCATCCCGAGCTTCTTCCCGCAGCATTTCAGCCTCGCCCATTTCTGGTCGGCGATCGCCGAGAGCAAGCTGGGGCTCTACCTGCTCAACAGCCTGATCGTCTCCGGCTGCTCGGCGCTGATCAATACGGTGCTGGCGCTCTATGCCGGCTTCAGCTTCGCCAAATACCGCTATTTCGGCCGGCAGCCGATCATGCTCTTCATGCTCTCGGCCCAGATGTTCCCCTTCGGCCTGCTGCTCATCAGCCTCTACCCGGTGATGACCAATTTCGGCCTGCTCGACACGCGGCCGGGCCTGATCCTGAGCTATATCGTCTTCGCCCTGCCGGTCGCGACCTATATGCTCTATTCCTATTTCAGCCAGGTACCCGACGAGCTGATCGATGCGGCGCGGGCCGATGGCGCGAGCGATCTGCGCATCTTCCACACCATCGTCGTGCCGATCTCGATCCCGCCGATCGTCACGGTCTTCCTCTATTCCTTCATGTGGAGCTGGAACGACCTGCTCTATTCGATGACGCTCATCGTCTCGGACGACAAGCGCACCATCGGGCCGGGCCTGCTGCTCACCTATCTCAACGAAACCAATGCCGACTGGGGCGGGGCGATGGCGGCGTCGCTGCTCGTGTCGGCGCCCATCGTCATCGCCTTCATCTTCCTCCAACGCTACTTCATCCAGGGCGTCACCGCCGGAGCCGTCAAATGACCAACAAGCCGCTCGCCGGCGCCTTCCCCGTATTGCCCACGCCCTTTCGCGCCGATGGCGCAATCGACGAGGACGATTTCCGCTCGGTGATCGATTTCGCGCTCGAAAGCGGCGTCGACGGCGTCGTTTATCCGGGCGTCGCCAGCGAGGTCGAGACGCTGACGCCGGAGGAGCGGCGGCGGCAGATCGTCATTCTCGCCGAGCGCATCAACGGCCGCATTCCGATCATTCTCGGCGCCAGCGACCCCGATCCGCTCGCGGCGGCGACCCATGTTGCGCAGGCCGCCGAGATCGGAGCAGGGGCGGCGATGGTCATCGCACCTGGCCAGGCCGGCAACGAAACCGCCGCCCAGATCGGCTATTTCAACGAGGTCTCGGCCGGCGCCGAAGTGCCGATCATGCTGCAGAACCAGCCCAAGCCGATCGGCGCCGGCTTGACGCCGGAGGAGGTCGCCGCGGTCGCGAGCGCCGTCGAGGCGATCCGCTACATCAAGGAAGAAACCCTGCCGCCCGGCCAGCACCTCACCCGGATCAAGGCAGCGGTGGGCAATGGCGTCGATGCCATCTTCGGCGGCGCGGGCGGGCGCTATGTCACCGACGAGCTGGCGCGCGGCGCGGCCGGCACCATGCCGGCATCGGAGCTCGCCGACATCCACGCCCAGCTCGTCCACGCCTTCCAGGCCGGCGATGTCCAGACGGCACGAAGGCTTTATTCGGCCTCGCTGCCGCTGCTGGTCTTCCAGGCGGTGTTCCGCATGCACATGACCAAGGAAATGCTGCGCCGCCGCGGCGTCATCAAGAACACCTTCGTGCGCGCCAAGGGGCCGAGCATGGACGAAGGCGACCGCGCCGAACTCGCCCGCCTCATCGAGGAGGCCGAGCTGCCCTACAGCAACCACAAGCCGGTCTGAGCATGGTCAATATCGTCGATGCCGTCGTCAAGGTCGAAACCTTCATCATCTCGATCCCCCGCGAAGTGCCCTATCTCGGGCCGTTGAAGCCGGGCGAGGCGATCAACGAGCGCGGCTATCTCGTCCGCAAGGGCAACCGGACGATCTATCCCTCGACCGACATG
>DASZUI010000109.1:0-8859 GCA_035547675.1 Devosia sp. | reverse complement strand
ACGGAAACCGTGGGTCCGCAGGTTTCGGGCGAGCTCACGACGCATGGCGTCATTGCGGTGCTGGTCGCCATGGGCGCGATCCTGATCTATGTCTGGTTCCGCTTCGAGTGGCAGTTCGCGCTGGCCGCCATCACCACGACGACGCACGACGTCATCATGACGATCGGCCTCTTCTCGATAACCGGCATAGAGTTCAACCTGACCTCGATTGCCGCCGTGCTGACGCTGGTCGGCCTGTCGCTCAACGAAACGGTGGTCATTTCCGACCGAATTCGCGAGAACCTCCGAAAATACAAGAAGATGCCGTTGCCGGATTTGATCAATCTGTCGATCAATTCCACGCTGACGCGCACCTCGCTGACGGCCTTCACCATCCTGCTGGCGCTCGTGCCGATGGTGCTGTTCGGCGGCGAGTCCATCCGCGGCTTCACCATCGCCATGACTTTCGGCGTCTTCGTCGGCACCTATTCGTCGATCATCGTCGGCGGCCCGATCCTTATCTTCTTCGGGCTCAAGAGCCGCGCCGACGCGCCCGCCGACAAGAAGCTGGCGCCCAAGCGGGCGGATGGCGCGGCGGTTTAGTCCGACGCACGGTGGATGAACATGGATTCCGGCCTTCGCCGGAATGACCCTTGGGACTTGGCGGGGACGATCGAGCAGGCGCCCCTCCCCCTTGAGGGGAGGGTGGCGGCAGCCGGGTGGGGGTTTCACCCCACCGGGCGGCATCTGTGGCGGGAACCCCCACCCTTGATCCCTCCCCTCAAGGGGGAGGGAGACGATGTGGCAAGGCCTTGCCTCCGCTCCGTCGTCATTCCGGCGAAGGCCGGAATCCAGTCCAGGCACAACCCCGAGGGGAGTCCGCGCCATGCCTGAAGACGCCCCCCGCGGCCACTATCCCTACCAGGCACCGATCGACGCCTATGGCAATGGCGGCTTCCGCTTCGCCGGCATGTCGCACAAGGGCTCGCTCCTCTGCCTGCCCACCGGCATGGACGCCTGGCGCATCGAGGCGGCCGCCGAAATCAGCCTCGCAACACTGGCGCCCGCGCTCGAAATCGCCGACCGGATCGATGTGCTGTTCATCGGCACCGGCATGGACATCGCGCCCCTCGACCCGGCCATCCGCGCCGCCTTCCGCGAGCGCAGCGTCATGGTCGAGGCGGTGCCGACGCGCAGCGCCGTGAGCACCTACAATATCCTGCTCGCCGAACAGCGGGCGGTGGCCGCCGCGCTCATCGCCGTCGAGCAATTGCGGTGACGCCGGAAAGCGCCGCGGCGGCGGCGGCAACGCTGCGCGAACTCGACCTTGATCGCTATTTCGCCACGCTCGTCCTGCCCGGGGCGAGCCGGGCGCCGGTGCAGGCGCTTTTCGCCTTCAGCGCCGAGATTGCCTCGATCCGCGAGCGCGTGCGCGAGCCCATGCCGGGCGAAATCCGCCTGCAATGGTGGGTGGACGCGCTCGAGGGGCAAGGCCATGGCGAGGTGCGCCAGAACCCCATTGCCGACGCGCTGCTCGCCGCCATCGGCGAATACGGCCTGCCGACCGCTCCGCTCGTCCGCCTGCTGGAAGCACGCCGCTTCGACCTCTACCACGACCCCATGCCGGACCTGCCGACATTCGAAGGCTATGCCGGCGAAACCGTCTCCGTGTTGTACCAGCTCGCCGCCATGGTGCTGAACGGCGGCGGGCCGGTAGAGGCGGGCGATGCGGCCGGCCATCTCGGCGTAGCGCAGGCGCTGGTCGGGCATTTGCGTGCCTTCGGCTACAACGCCGCGCATGGCCGCATCTTCCTGCCCTGGTCGGTGTTCGCCGCCAATGGCGTGAGCGAAACGGACATCCTCGCCGGACGCCCGGGGCCGGGCCTTGGTGCCGCCCGCGCGCAATTGCTCGAGCTCGCCCGGGAACATGCCGCCAAGGCGGAAAACGCCGTGGCGGCGCTGCCCCGCGGCCTGCGTCCGGCCTTCCGCGCGGCCGCGCTGCTGCGGCCCCAAATCCGGCGGCTGGAACTTGCCGCCGATGCGCCATTTGACCTGCCGCCGGACTTGGCGGATTGGCGGAAGCTTGCGATATTGGCGGCGCAGGGATGGCGCGGCCGCTAGCCATCCGGCCGGCGCTTTCGGAGCCCCGCTGCACAGGCTGGTCAGGCCGCGTTCATCAGAAGTTGGTATCCGGGTATCGCATCGACACAACCGTCATTTGGAGAGTGATCCATGAAGCGTGCCTATCTGGCCGGAGCGACCGCTCTGGCGCTCTGCCTGGTTTGCCCCCCGGTTTTCGCCAAGGACCTCCCCGCAGGCGGTCTGTCGGTCGACGACATCGCCAAATGGCTGCAGGACGCCGGCTACAAGGCCGAAGTCCAGACGGCCAAGGACGGCTCAAAGAGCGTCTACAGCGCGGCCGACGGCACGGGCTTTTACGTCGATTTTTACGATTGCAAGAACGGGCCGAACTGCGCCTCCATCCAGTTCTCGGTCGGTTTCGACACCAAGGGGCAGTTCAACGCCACCAAGATGAATGATTGGAATTCCAATAACCGCTGGGTCCGCGCCTATGTCGACGAAAAGGACGATCCCTGGCTCGACATGGACGTCGATCTCTCGCCCGGCGGCACGTGGGAGGGCTTGACGGATGAGTTCGCCGTCTGGCGCGATATGCTCGTTTCATTCAAGAAGTTCATCAATTGGTGAAAGCAGGACGGATGGCCGTCGCGGCCTCTTTTGACGGCGCGGCTTTCCGTCGTTTTCCGCTCGCCATAGCCATGCAGACCGTGGCGACCGTCCTCGTCGTCGGCGTCGTGAACGGCTGGCTCGCCGATCTCGGCGACGCGGACTGGATGCGTGCCATTGCCGGCTTGTCGACCGGCGCGCTCTTCGCGCTGGCCGGCAATCTGTTTCTCGAGAGTCGCCCCGAGCGGCGCGCCGAGGGCATTGTGCTCGCCTATGTCGTGCCGCTCGTCGTGGCCGGGGCCTTCCAGGTCCACGATACGGCCAATTTCGCGCCCACCCTGCTGCCGGCGGTCGGCATGCTGTGGGCCTCGGTCGCCGCCTTCACCGGCCAGCCGGCCGAGCGCATCGAACTGCAGAACCGCTTCTGGTGGCTCAATCACCGCGCCTTCGCCACGCTGCTGCTGGCGCTGGCCGGGCTCGCCTTGCTGGCCCTGGGATGCCTCGTCATCCAGCAATCGGTCGCGGCGCTTTTCGACATCGAGCTCGACGATGTCTTCTGGAAGGGCATATTGCCCATCGCCGCCTTCCTGCTCGCGCCCGTCTATTGGCTCTCCACCCTGCCGCGGCTGTCCGATTACGACCCCAAGGACCTCTTCGAGCCGGATTTCATCACCAAGGCCGTCGGCTTTCTCGGGCAGTTCGTGCTCGCGCCCATCCTCATCGTCTATGCGGCGATCCTGCTGGTCTATGCCGGCCAGATCGCGCTCGCCCGCGCGCTGCCGCATGGCATGCTGGGCTGGATGGTGCTGGGCTTCACCGTGGCCGGCGCCGCCACCTGGCTGCTGCTTTATCCGCCCTTCATGGCCGACCGGCTGGTTGTCCGCCTCTTCCGGCGCAGCTGGTTCTGGCTCACCGTGGTGCCGCTGGTCCTGCTCGCCATCGCCATCACCGTGCGCGTGCTCGCCTATGGCCTGAGCACCGACCGGATGCTGCTCATCGGCGGCGGCCTCTGGGCGGCGACGCTCACAGTGCTCTTTCTCTTTCGCCGCGGCGACATCAGGCAGATACCCGCCGTCGCCGCCACGATCCTGGCGCTGCTCAGCGTCGGCCCGTGGAACATCGAGAACGGCCCTCGCGTCGACCAGGCGCGCCGGCTCGATGCCACGCTCGCCGAGGCGACAGACCAGACGCACCCCACATGGAGCGCCGACGAACTGGCGACGGCGCGCAGCGCCGTGGAGGCGCTGATCGGCACGCCCGCCGGCCGCAATGCGCTCGCCGAGGTGCTGGCGGCGCACGACATTCCTTATGACGGCACCAGCGGCGACACCGCCAAGCTCGTCGCCAGCTTCCCCGGCGCGGCGCTGGCCGCGGCGGCGACGCCGGGCGCCAGCATCGGCCCGAGCACCACAACGCACTTGCAGCGCCCCGCCGACCTGCCGATCGATATAACCCAGACGCCGCTCTATCTCGGACCGCTCGCGGTCTGGCGCGGCGGCGCCGCCCCCGCCGGCGGCCTCAGCTTCACCTTGCAGGATGGCAACAAGCTCGAGGTCGCGAATGCCGACGGCCAGAAGACGACGATCGATCTGGGGCGTTGGGGGGCGGACCGGACGGCCGGTGGCTTCAACCCGGCAAGCGTGGATTTCGACCTCGGCGACCGGCATTACCGCCTCATCGCCGACGGCCTCGACCTGTTCGGCCCCAATGCCGGGCCGCAATCGGTGACCTATGTCACCGGCGTGCTCTTTTCCGGCCCCTTGAAGCCGCCACGTCCGGCCCCCGGACAGAAGGCGGCACCCTCTAGAGCCACGCCTTGAGGTCTTCGAGGGCGCGATCCGAGATGGCCTTCTTCTTGGCCAGCGCCTTTTCCGGTCCGCGCCAGCGCTTGACGCCCTCCGGCTTCGTCACCCCGATCTCGGGGAAGAGGCCGAAATTGACGTTCATCGGCTGAAAGCTCGCCGCCCCCGAATAGCCCTCGGCCTCCAGATGCCCGCCGGTGATGTGGTTGACCAGCGCGCCGAGCGCGGTGGTCGCCGGCGGCGGCATCAGCAGCACGCCGCGGGTCTCCGCCGCCGCCATGCGGCCGGCGATGAGCCCGATCGCCGCGCTCTCCACATAGCCTTCGACGCCCGTCACCTGGCCGGCGAAGCGCAGCCTCGGCTCGGCCTTCAGCTTGAGGTCGCGCCCCAGCACGCGCGGCGAATTGATGTAGGTGTTGCGGTGCAGCCCGCCGAGCCGCGCGAACTGCGCATTCTGTAAGCCCGGAATGGTGCGGAAAATCTCCGCCTGCACGCCATAGCGCATCTTGGTCTGGAACCCGACCATGTTCCAGAGCGAGCCGAGCGCATTGTCCTGCCTGAGCTGCACGATCGCATAGGGCTTGGTCTCGGGGTCCCGCGGATTGGTCAGCCCCACCGGCTTCATCGGCCCATAGCGCAGCGTCTCCCGGCCCCGCGCCGCCATCACTTCGATGGGCAGGCAGCCGTCGAAATAGGGCACCTTCTCCCATTCCTTGAACTCGTGCAGCGGGGCCGCGAGCAGCGCATCGACGAAGGCGTTGTACTGCGCTTCGGTCATCGGGCAATTGAGATAGTCCGCCCCCGTGCCCGCCGGCCCCGGCTTGTCGTAGCGCGACTGCGCCCAGACGATGTCATGGTCGATGGAATCGTAATGGACGATCGGCGCGATGGCGTCGAAGAAGGAGAGCGACTCCTCGCCGGTGAGCTTGCGGATCGCCTCGGCCAGGGGCGGGGAGGTGAGGGGGCCCGTGGCGATGATCACGTTTTCCCATTCCGCGGGCGGCAGCCCGGCGATTTCCTCGCGGACGATGGTGATGTTGGGATGGGTTTCGATCGCCTGTGTCACGGCGGCCGAAAAGCCGTCGCGGTCGACGGCGAGCGCGCCGCCGGCCGGCAGCTTGTGCAAATCCGCCATTTTGAGGATCAGCGAGCCACCGCGGCGCATCTCCTCATGCAGCAGCCCCACGGCATTGTGCTCGAAATCGTCGGAGCGGAAGCTGTTCGAGCAGACCAGCTCGGCAAAGCCATCTGTCTGGTGCGCGTCGGTCTTGGTCACCGGGCGCATTTCGTGCAGGATCACCTTGCCGCCCGCCTCCGCCGCCTGCCAGGCCGCTTCGGAGCCGGCAAGGCCCCCGCCAATGATATGAATGTCGGTCATGATGTCCGGAAATCAGGGATTGGCCGGACATATAACCTTGTTTCGCCCGAACTCAACCGCTCAGGCGGCCTGCCGATGCTCGTGCCGGCCTTCGGCGACTTCCTCGGCGATCTTGTCGGAAAAGGCGTCGAGGTCGCCGGGATTGCGGCTGGTCACCAGCCCCTGGTCGACCACCACCGGGCTGTCCTCCCATTTGCCGCCCGCATTGATCACGTCGGTCTTGATGGAATTGTAGGAGGTCATCCGCTTGCCCTTGGCGATGCCCGTCTCGATCAGCAGCCACGGCGCGTGGCAGACGGCGGCAACGATCTTGTCCTGGTTCCAGAAATCCTTGATGAGCTGCAGCACTTTGGGCTCGACCCGCAGCAGGTCGGGATTGATCTGCCCGCCGGGCAGGACCACGGCGTCGTACTGGTCGGCGCTGATCTGGTCGATGGTCTTGTCTACCGGAACGGGATGGCCCCAATCCGTGTGGTTCCAGCCTTTGATTTCGCCGGGTTTCAACGACACCACATCCACCGTGGCGCCGGCGGCACGCAGCTTGTCGCGCGGGACCTCGAGTTCGGCCTGCTCGAAGCCATTGGTGGCGATGATGGCGATCTTCTTGCCTGAAATGTCACGCATGTCTCTCTCCATTCGGCCCTCAGCGGGCCCAACGTGGTCGAGTTTGCGCGGTTCCGGCCGGTCAGGCGGCACGGCGGGAAAGCGAAACGCCCGCTTGGTTCAGCAAGCGGGCGTTTGAAAAGTCGCAGCGATGGCGTCGCAGTTCAGGCCGAATTCAGAGCGAATTGGCATGATTGCGGGCGACGCGCTGGATGTCGCTGCGGGCGATGCCGAGATCGTTCAGCTGGCGATTGTCGAGCGAGGCGAGCTCGCGGACAGTCTGCTGATAGGCAGCCCACTTCTTCAGCGTCTGACGAATACCCATGGTCAAGTCTCCTGTTGTTTTCGCGGCTTATGTATGCCGGCTGAGGCACGTTGAGCAGACAGGGTTTGTTCAAATTGGCTATGCAGCTAATGCAGGTCTCGGGCCGAATCGTTTCAGCTGTCGTTAATAAAGCGCTGCAGCAATCAGCCTTTGTGGCCGCAATCGGGCATAGTTAATTCGCCCGCGAGCTTCGATCAGCGGTCGAAAAGCCCGTGCGTCATTTTTGGAAAGTCTTTGGCAACCATGCCGAATAGAATGGCATCGCGCGACGTCGGCAGTTCGACTTCCCGCCGCGTCTGCTTCACATCAATCAACCGCCGATTGCGCCAGACGGCACGCACGAACATTTGCGTTGTCCCTGTCTCGCTCGCTTGCGGCTGATAAATGGTCTGATTTGCCGGGGAGCACCACCAGCGGAACGTCAGGCTGGTTATGCGGCAGGCGCATGGCGTTTTCGCACGCCTGTCACATGACGAACGGGCGACATTTCGGGATCGGTGCAAGGCACGGTCAGGCCGGCGGTTCTCCGCCCATGCCGCTTGGGCCGATCCACGACCTCATGGTGAGGTGCGCGGCGTAGCCGAGCCGCGAACCATGGGCCGCGCGCGCTACCCCGCCACTCGCAAAAAACCAATCGAGGTGAATGCCTCGCGCTATTCGGCGGCCTGGCGGGTTTTCCTGGCAGGGCGCCGCTTGAGCAGCTCCTTGAGGAAGGTGCCGGTGTGCGAGCGCGGATTGGCGGCGATGTCCTCCGGCGTGCCGGTGCCGACGATCTCGCCGCCGCCATCGCCGCCCTCGGGCCCGAGGTCGATCACCCAGTCCGCCGTCTTGATCACGTCGAGATTGTGCTCGATCACCACCACCGTATTGCCGGCCTCGACCAGTTCCTGCAGCAATTCCAGCAGCTTGGCCACGTCGTGGAAATGCAGGCCCGTCGTCGGCTCGTCCAGCATATAGAGTGTCCGCCCGGTCGAGCGCTTGGACAGTTCGCGACTCAGCTTCACGCGCTGCGCCTCGCCGCCCGAGAGCGTCGTCGCCGGCTGGCCGACCTTGATATAGCCGAGCCCCACGCGCTGCAGCGTCGCGAACTTGTCGCGGATCGAGGGCACGGCCGCGAAGAACTCGACCGCCTCGTCGATCGTCATGTCGAGCACGTCTGAAATCGACTTGCCCTTGAAAGTGACCTCGAGCGTCTCCCGGTTGTAGCGCTTCCCGTGGCACGCATCGCAGGTGACATAGACGTCGGGCAGGAAGTGCATCTCGATCTTGAGGACGCCGTCGCCCTCGCATTTCTCGCAGCGCCCGCCCTTGACGTTGAACGAGAACCGGCCCGGCCCGTAGCCGCGCGCCTTGGCCTCGGGCAGCCCGGCGAACCATTCCCGCATCGGCGTGAAGGCGCCCGTATAGGTTGCCGGGTTCGAGCGCGGCGTACGCCCGATCGGCGACTGGTCGATGTCGATGACCTTGTCGAGCAGTTCGAGGCCGGTCAGGTGTTCGTGCGGCGCCGGATGCACCCGCGCCCCGTTCAGCCGGCGGGCGATCGCCTGGTAGAGCGTGTCGATCATCAGCGTCGACTTGCCGCCGCCCGACACGCCGGTAATGGCGACGAACAGGCCGAGCGGCACATCGACCGAGACGTTCTTGAGGTTGTTGCCCGTCGCCCCGTCGAGATGGAGCTTTCGCGCCTTGTTCGGCTTTCGCCGTTCGGCCGGCAGGGCGATTTCCATGCGGCCGGAAAGATAGGCGCCGGTGATCGAATCCGGGTTGTCGAGGATGTCCTGCGGCGTGCCCTCCGCCACCACATAGCCGCCATGTACGCCGGCGCCCGGCCCGATATCGACGACATGGTCGGCAGTCAGGATCGCGTCCTCGTCATGCTCGACCACGATGACGGTGTTGCCGAGGTCGCGCAGCCGCTTCAGCGTCTCGATCAGCCGCGCATTGTCGCGCTGGTGCAGCCCGATCGAGGGCTCGTCGAGCACATAGAGGACGCCGGTCAGCCCCGAGCCGATCTGGCTGGCGAGGCGGATGCGCTGGCTCTCGCCGCCGGAGAGCGAACCGGAATTGCGCGAGAGAGTCAGATA
>DASZUI010000108.1:0-9109 GCA_035547675.1 Devosia sp. | reverse complement strand
ACGAGATCGAGCCCTTTCCACACGTCATATGTCGAGCGGACGGCCGCGTAGTTGGGCTCGCCGAACGAAATGTCGATGCCGTCGGCCTTGCCCACCTTCGGCTCCATTTCCTCGGCCTGCCACAACCCCACCTTGAGCCCGGAGGGCAGCACGAAGAGCACGAAGGTCTCTGAATTCTCGACCGGCTCGAGCCCGAAAATCTTGGCGTAGAGCGCCCCGCTCTTGCGCGGATTGGCGGCGGCGAGGAGGATATAGTTGAGCGTGGTCATGTCGGTCTCCCGTTTGCTATAATGGGAGAAAGCTAGCTGCATCCGCTGTCAGTTTTTGGCAGGAGCTGCAACGCGCGCCCCGCGGTCGGGTATGCCGTTCACCTCCTTCCACTCCTTCAGCATGGCGGCGCGGCGGCGCGGGTAGCGCTCGTCGGTGGTGACCATGGCGAGCACGCGGTCGACGCGAAAATGCCGGTAGTCCTGCCGCAATTCGCACCAGGCGGCGATGATCCGCGCGCTGTCGAAAAAGCTGATCGCGAACGGCCAGACCACGCGCCGCGACTCCACGCCCTCCGCATCGCGGTAGCTCAGCGCCAGCTTGCGCTCATTGCGGATCGCCTTGCGCACCACGGCGAGGTCGATGGTGGCCACATGCGACTCGCCCGGCGCGACAAGCAGCGAACCGGCGTCGACCTCGTCGCGCAAATCCCGCGGCAGCACCGCCGCGATCTTCGCCAGCGCCGAGGCACCCGCCGCGCCCAGCCGGTCGTCGGCGCGGACCGCCACCCAGCGCGAGCCGAGCACCAGCGCTTCGATCTCGTCCACCGAGAACATCAGCGGCGGCAGCATGAAGCCGGGCCGCAGCACATAGCCCAGCCCCGGTTCGCCGAGGATTTCCGCCCCCTGCGCCTGCAGGGTGGCGATGTCGCGGTAAAGCGTGCGGATCGAAATGCCGAGCGACTCCGCCAACACCTGTCCCGCCACCGGCGCCCGGTGCTGGCGCAGCAATTGCACGAGATCGAGAAGGCGGGCGGCGCGCGACATGGGCGGATTCCGGTGCTGGAGCGACAGCATGCAGCATATTCGCCCGCCCTGCCAGTTTTTGGCAGCAGCCCTGGGGATGCGCGGACGGGCAGGGTGCGCGCTGCCCATCCTTCGACAGGCTCAGGATGAGGTCGGGGATGCTGGACGTAATGTGTCCCACCGACGATCCAGTTGATACGTCGTTGTGCTGAACCTCGCCTGCGACTTCCGCCTGACCTAAAACCCCGGCCGCGTCCCGAGATAAGCAACCCCTGGCCTCATCCTGGGCTAGGCAATCTTCCACTCATCCTGAGCTAGGCAATCTTCCACTCATCCTGAGCTACCAATCCCCCACTCATCCTGAGATAAGCACCCCCGACCTCATCCTGAACTCGCCCCTCAGCACCCCCGACCTCATCCTGAGCTTGTCGAAGGATGGGCAGCGCGCCCTGACGCCGCTCAGGAGGGGGCTTCGGCCCTCTCCCGGAACGACGCCGAGGGAAAGAAAAAGGGCGGCCCAAGAGCCGCCCCTCATTCAAGTAAACCACCCTACCTCGCAGCCCCGAAAGGCGGGTCCAGCCGAATGGCTGGTCAGCTGCCGAAGAAACCGCGCTGCCACCAGCCGGCCTTCTTCTTGGGCGGCTCGGCGCCTTCCTCGGGGGCCGAGGTCGAGCTCACCACGATGCCTTCGGCCGGCAATTCCTTGCGGCGGCGACGGCTCGGGCTTTCCTCCGCCATGGCGGCTTCGGCCGGCGCGGTCTCCGACGCCACGGGCTCGGCCGCTGACGGCTCGGCAGCGGCTGGCGCCGCAGCGACTTCCGGTACGGGTGCCGCAGCGGCGGCTTCCGGCGCGGCCGGGGTTTCCTCAGTCACTTTGGCCTTGCGGGTGCGCGTCCGCTTCGGCTTGGCTTCCGCCGCAGCCTCGGCGACGGGCTCGGCCGCGGCCGGCGTGGCCTCGTTCGCCTCGCCTTCGGCCGGCACTGCCTTGGCCCGCCGCGTGCGGGTGCGCTTGGGCTTGGCCTCGGCGGCCTCTGCCGCTACCGGCTCGGCCGGCGCTTCGGCGGTAGCCGGCGGCGGGGCCTCGGATGGAACAGCCTCCGCAACGGCCTCACCAGGAGCGGTCTGCTCGGCAGGAGCGAATTCCTCGGCCGAAGCAGCCTCGGCGGCAGCCGGCTCGGCTTCGCCGGCGGCGGTCACGACGTTCTCCTCGCCCTCGCGGCGGTTGCGGCGCCCGCCGCGGCGGCCACGGCGGCGGCGCCGGCGCGGCTCGCCTTCGGCGTCGGCGCGAACCAGCACCTGCGGCTCGCCGCCTTCCGACTCCTCGCCGGTTTCCTCGGCCTCATCGGCTTCCGCGCTTTCCTCGGCATGGGCGACCTGCGGCTGCGGCTGGCGGCGCTCGTCGCCGCGCTCCCCACCCCGGCCGCGCCGGCGACGGCGCCGGCGACGACCGCCGCCCTCGCCATTGGCCTCGCGCTCGGTGGTATCCGCTGCCTCTTCGGCTTCGTCTTCGGTCTCCTCGACCTCTTCGATCTCGATGTCCTCGATCGGGGCCGAGTCGACGCGAATATGGGTCGGGGCCTCGCCGATCACCGTGCCCGGCCGCGGCTCGCCCTTCTCGATGGCATAATGCGACGCCCCGACATGCTCGTCGGCGACAATGGTGATCGAAAGGCCGTATTTGGCCTCGAGCTGCCCCAGCGTCGCGCGCTTGCCGTTGAGAATGTAGAGGGCGACGTCGGTCGGCACCTTCACATTGATCGACTGGCCCGGCCGGCGCAGCACATGGTCTTCCACCTGCCGCATCACCATGAGCGCCAGGCTCTCCACGGACCGTACGATGCCGGTGCCGGCGCAGGTCGGGCAGACATGCGTCGAACTCTCGACCACGCCGAAGCGGATGCGCTGGCGGCTCATTTCCATGAGGCCGAAATGGCTGATCCGGCCGACCTGGATGCGGGCGCGGTCGTTCTTCAGCGCCTCCTTGAGCCGGCGCTCCACCGCCCGGTTGGAGCGGTTCTCCATCATGTCGATGAAATCGATGACGATGAGCCCGGCGAGGTCGCGCAGGCGGAGCTGGCGCGCCACTTCGTCCGCCGCTTCCAGATTGGTCTGGAGGGCCGTGTCCTCGATATTATGCTCCTTGGTGGAGCGGCCCGAGTTCACGTCGATCGAAACCAGCGCCTCGGTCGGGTTGATCACCAGATAGCCGCCCGAGGGCAGGGTGACCTGCGGCGAGAACATCTGATCGAGCTGGCCCTCGACATTGTACTTCGAGAAGATCGGCTGATCATCCTTGTAGAGCTGCACGTTCTTGGCGTGGCTCGGCATGATCATCTTCATGAAGTCCTTGGCCTCGCGATAGGCGTCCTCGCCCGCGACCAGCACTTCATCGATGTCCTTGTTGTAAAGATCGCGGATGGTCCGCTTGATCAGCGAGCCTTCCTCATAGACCAGGCACGGCGCCTGCGACTGCAGGGTCAGCGAGCGCACATTCTCCCACAGCCGCTGCAGATATTCGAAGTCGCGCTTCACCTCGGCCTTGGTGCGGGTCGCCCCGGCGGTCCTGAGGATGATGCCCTGGCCCGGCGGCACTTCGAGGTCGCCGACGATTTCCTTGAGCCGTTTGCGGTCGGCCGCATTGGTGATCTTGCGGGAAATGCCGCCGCCCCGCGCCGTATTCGGCATCAGCACCGAATAGCGCCCGGCGAGCGACAGATAGGTGGTGAGCGCCGCGCCCTTGTTGCCGCGCTCCTCCTTGACGACCTGCACCAGCATCACCTGCCGGCGCTTGATCACTTCCTGGATTTTGTAGTTGCGGCGCGGCGGCGTCCGGCGGCGCTGCTCCTGGATGTCCTCGAGCGCATCGCCCGAGCCCAGTTGCTCGACCGGCTCGTTGTCGTGCGGGGCCTGCTCGATGTGGCTGGCGTCCTCGCCGTTCTCGTCGTGCTCATCCTCGCCGTCGGCCGCATCGCTCACCGATTCGGCCTGCGAGGCCTCGGCCTCGGCGCGCTCTTCCTCTTCCTCGTCGCGCAGCAGCGCTTCGCGATCGGCGACGGGGATCTGGTAATAGTCGGGATGGATTTCGCTGAACGCCAGGAAGCCGTGGCGATTGCCGCCATATTCGACGAAGGCCGCCTGCAGCGACGGCTCAACGCGCGTGACCTTGGCGAGGTAGATATTGCCGCGCAACTGCCGGCGCGACTGCGATTCGAAGTCGAATTCCTCGAGCTTGTTACCGCTGGTGACGACTATCCGCGTTTCTTCCGGGTGGATGGCATCCACCAGCATTCTTTTCGTTGCCATATAAGTTCACTCCATGCCGTCGCGCGCCGCCGCGTTCCAGCCGGCAAGCCGGCCATCCGCGCATGACGCCTCGCGAGGCAAATGCTTTTGGGGTTGAGGCGCCGTCATCCGCAGGCCGGCGAGCCGGCCCGTCTGGAACGCATACAAGGGCGCCTGATTTCACGGCAGCGCGCGAAGCGCCGCCAGGGTTGGTCAAGGGCAGAACCGTCGGGACAGGAATGGCGCGTGCCGCAGTCGCATCCGCGTGGCGCTCCGTCCGTCTGCTGGCCATTTGACCTCTTCCATTTGGGATGAACCGCAGTCCGTAAGGATATCGCGGTCCACCGTCCGGCCCGGCTGGGCCGAAATTCTGCGGAACGGGCAAATATCTGTCTGCCATCAGGGGCGTCTCCGACCGCCCCGGTCGCCGCCCCGCCTGTCTCTGCCAAGCAACAGCAGGCGCGAACGGGCGATCCACCGTTCCAGTTTCAGGCTTTAGGGGTGTTGTCGCCGATTGGCAACAGGAAACTCGCGAACCCGGCTCTCACCTGCTATTGAAGCCCGCACCGTTGCAGCGCCTGTCCCGGCCGGACTATGAGGCCCCATGACGCCGAATCGCCTATCGTTCCCGGCGGCCGTTCTGCCCTATGTGGGAAGCCCACCCGCCGTGTTCAATTCGCTGCTGCGCGTTCTCATCCTGCTCATCACCGTGTTGTTACCGGCAGTGGCGCTGGGGCAGGGCCAGCCGCCGGCCGCCACGCCGCCGGCGACGTCTGCGCCAAAGGCGTCCCCGGTCCAGCCGGCCCCGCCTGCCGTCGTGGTGGCGGCCCGTGTCACCAACACGCCCGAGCGCGCGCGGCTCATCATCGATCTCTCCGCGCCGACCCAGTTCGCCATCGTCTCGCTCGGCGACCCGGATCGCATTGCGGTGGACGTCAAGGCCGACTCGCTGAAATTCGCGACCCCCGATCCGCCGGCCGGCAGCGGGCTCGTGGCCAGCTACAGTGTCGCCATCGCCGAGCCCGGCCGGGCGCGCACCATGCTCACGCTCGCCGGGCCCGCCCAGGTGCAGCAGGCCTATGTGCTCAATGCCTTCGAGGACCAACCGGCCCGGCTTGTCGTCGACCTCGTGCCCGATACCGAGCAGGCCTTCGCCAAGCGGGTCGCGACCGATGCCGCCGTCGCCGGCCTGCCGGCCGTCGCCGCCAAGCCGATGGGCGACAACTCGACCCTGCCGGGCGGCAGCGCCGGCCCCGGCCAGGGCGGCGGCGCGGCGCTGGCGACCCGCTGGGCCGACCCCGCGATCGCCGCCATTGCCGGAACCGCGCTGCCGCCGCCCGCCGGCAAGGCCAAGCCGCTGATCGTGCTCGACCCCGGTCATGGCGGCATCGATTCGGGCGCCCGCGCCAATGGCATCATGGAAAAGGACATCGTCCTCGCCTTTGCGCTCAAGCTGCAGAAGCTGCTGGTCGCCACGGGCCGCTTCGACGTCGCCCTGACGCGTACCGACGACACCTATCTGACGCTCGAGCAGCGCGTGGAACTGGCGCGCCAGAACAAGGCGGACCTGTTCATTTCGCTGCACGCCGACACCTTCAGCCAGCCTGCCGTCCATGGCACCTCGATCTACACCCGCGACGAGCAGGCCACCGACGTGCTGGACAAGGTGCTGGCGCAGAACGAAAACAAATTTGATATCGTGGCGGGATTCGCCGTGCCCAGGGCAACCGACAATCCCGGAGCGAAACTGAGCGACCAGGTGGTGAATACCTTGCTGGACCTGATGCGGCGCCAGATGCGCAAACAGAGCTTCATGGCGGCCGAGTCGATGGTCAGCGCCCTGCAGCCCAGCGTCGATCTTCGCCGCTTTCCGGTGCGGCAGGCCGATTTCTTCGTGCTGCAGGCGCCCGATGTGCCGTCCATGCTGATCGAATTGGGGTTCATGTCCAACACCGACGACATCGCCAACCTGACAAAGCCTGAATGGCAGGATCGCGTGGCCGCGGCGCTGGCGCGCGGCATCGGCGCCTATTTCGACGAGCAGGCGGACCCGTGATGCGGCCAATGGCGGGCAGGGGCATTAACCGATGATACGCCTGCTCGGCTGGCTGTTCTCTCTCGCCTGTCTGTTCTTTCTCTGCACGGTGGGGGCTGCCGCGGTTTACCTGCAGGCGCTCACCCGCGACCTGCCGGACTATACGGTCCTCAAGGATTACCATCCGCTGCTGACCACGCGCGTCCACGCGGCCGACGGCACCTTGCTCGCCGAATACGCCAAAGAGCGCCGGCTGTTCCAGCCGATCGAAACGATCCCGCCTTTGGTTGCCGACGCCTTTATTTCGGCCGAGGACAAGGATTTCTACAATCACCACGGCATCTCGCCGGACGGCATCCTGCGCGCCGTCCGGGACGACGTGTTGCATTACCTCTCCGGCGATCGCGGTCCGCTCGTCGGCGCCTCGACCATCACCCAGCAGGTCGCCAAGAATTTCTTTCTCACCCCCGACCAGTCGACCGAGCGCAAGATTCGCGAGGCGATCCTCGCCGTCCGCATCGACTCGACCTTTTCCAAGGACAAGATTCTCGAGCTCTACCTCAACGAGATTTTCATGGGCTCGCTCAACGGCGAGATCTATGGCGTGACTTCCGCCGCCCTGAGCTATTTCAACAAATCGCTCTACCAGCTCGATCTGAGCGAAATCGCCTATCTCGCCGGCCTGCCCAAGGGCCCCAACAATTACAATCCGTTCCGTTATCCCAAGGCGGCCGTCGAGCGGCGCAACTACGTGCTCGATCAGATGCTGGCCAAGGGCTACATCAGCAAGGCCCAGCACGATGCGGCGGAGGCCGAGGCCCTCGACGTCACCCCCCGCGCTTCCGGCGTGCAGCTCTATTCGGCCGAATATTTCACCGAGGAGGTGCGCCGCCAGCTGGCCCAGCTCTATGGCGAGGACCAGCTCTATACCGGCGGCCTTTCCGTCCGCACCACGCTCGACCCCAAGATGCAGGAGGAAGCGCGCAAGGCCCTGATGGACGGGCTCATCGCCTATGACCGCAATGCCGGCTTCCGCAAGCCGGTCGCCAGCATCGATATTTCCGGCGGCGACTGGGCGACGCCCCTCTACAAGATCGCGCCGCTTTCCGATGTGCCGGAATGGACGCTGGCCGTGGTGCTCTCCACGGACAAGGCCGGCGCCGAGATCGGTCTTCGCCCCGGCTCCGATGCCGCCGGCAAGATGCTGCCCGGCAAGACCACCGGCACGCTCGCCAATGCGGATTCCAAATGGGTGCGCAAGGGCGTCTCTGCCGTCCTCAAGCCCGGCGACGTCGTCTATGTCTCCCCCGTCGAGGACAAGCCGGGCAATTGGCAGGTCCAGCAACTGCCCGAGATCGAGGGCGCGCTCGTCGCCATGGACCCGCGTACCGGGCGCGTCGAAGCCATGGTGGGCGGCTTCTCCTACGCCGAATCCCAGTTCAACCGGGCAACCCAGGCGATGCGGCAGCCCGGCTCCTCCTTCAAGCCCATCGTCTATTCGGCCGCCCTCGACAATGGCTACACGCCCGCCTCGATCGAGCTCGACGCGCCGCTCGAGATCAAGAACGCCGACGGCACGGTCTGGAAGCCCGAGAACTACGAGCAGGATTTCCTGGGTCCCTCGACGCTCCGGCGGGGCATCGAACTTTCGCGCAACGTTATGACCGTGCGGCTGGCGCAGGACATCGGCATGCCGCTCATCGCCGACTACGCCAAGAAATTCGGCATCTACGACAATCTGATGCCTGTGCTCGCCATGGCGCTGGGCGCCGGCGAAACCACCGATTTCAAGATGACCGCCGCCTATGCGACCATCGCCAATGGCGGCAAGCAGATCGTGCCGACGCTCATCGACCGCGTGCAGGACCGCTACGGCAAGACCATCTACCGGCACGACCAGCGCATCTGCGATGGCTGCAACGCCACCTCCTGGAGCAACCAGCCCGAGCCGCTCCTCATCGACAACGGCCAGCAGGTGCTGGACCCGATGACCGCCTACCAGATCACCTCGATGATGGAAGGCGTGGTGCAGCGCGGCACCGGCACCTATGCCAAGCGGCTCAACCGCCCCGTCGCCGGCAAGACCGGCACCTCGTCCGACTTCAAGGACGCCTGGTTCATCGGCTTCACGCCCCAGCTGGTTTGCGGCGTCTATATCGGTTTCGACCGGCCGCGTTCGATCGGTAATGGCCAGACCGGCGGCGCCATCGCCGTGCCGGTCTTCACCGATTTCATGCAGGCGGCGCTCGCCGGCCAGCCGCCGACCCCGTTCAACATGCCCGCCGGTATGGACGCCAAATGGATCGACCCCAAGACAGGCGTCGAAGCGGACCAGGGCCAGCAGGCCATTCTGGAGGCGTTCAAGCCCGGCACCGGGCCCAACCTGCCGACCTCGATCATCGGCCTCGGCTCGGATGACGGCACCGATTACGGGAACGGGGATTTCGAGGTTGGCGATTTCGGGAACGGAAGCTCCCAGGGCGGGAGTGCCCAAGATGGCAGCTTCCAGGACGGCAACTTCCCGGCCGGCAACGCCGCGCGGGTGCGGCGCGCGCAGCCCTTCGACAATAGCGGAAGCCGCTACCAGGACCTGCCGCCTCCGTCGCTCACCGACAATTCCGGCGGTCGCGGCGGCCTGTTCTGAGCGGTGCGTGGCTGAGGGCAGCGCGCGCTGAAACTGGATTCCCGCCTTCGCGGGAATGACGAAGCGAGTGAGGCACGGCCTTGCCCCGGACCCGGCCGTCATTCCCGCGAAGGCGGGAATCCAGTTTGCCGGTTT
>DASZUI010000107.1:0-2611 GCA_035547675.1 Devosia sp. | reverse complement strand
AGCTTGTCGGCAAGCGCCACGGCCACGGAAACCGGCGCGGCGGGCACTTTGTCGGTGGGGCCGAGCGGCCGGTAATGGTCGGAAATGGCGTTGGCCACATCGGGCGCCTCCTTCTGCGCCAGCGCGTAATAGCGCCCCATCAGGCCCTGCAGCTCGGGGAATTCGCCGACCATTTCGGTCACCAAATCCGCCTTGGCGAGCATGGCGGCGCGCTTCGCCTCCTCGACATTGGCGTTGACGCGCGGCGCGATCTCGGCGGCGAGCGCCACGATGCGCCTGACCCGGGCGAACTGGCTGCCGAGCCTGGCGTGGAACACCATGTCCTCGAGCTTGGGCAGGCCGTGCTCGAGCGGGATGGCGAGGTCGTGGCGGTAGAAGAACTGCGCATCTGACAGGCGGGCGCGGATGACGCGCTCATTGCCGGCGACGATGGTCTTGCCGCCATCCTCGGCCAGCATATTGGCGATGATGATGAAGCGGTTGGCGAGCTTGCCGGCGCCATCGCGCAGGCAGAAGCATTTCTGGTTGGCGCGGATGGTGGCGATGATCACTTCCTCGGGCAGCGCCAGGAAGCTCTCGTCGAAGGCGCCCATCATCACCACGGGCCATTCCACCAGTCCCGCCACTTCCTCGAGCAGGCCGTCGTCAGGGATAACCGTCAGGCCCTGCGCGAAGGCGAGCTGGTCGGCATCGGTCTTGATGATGTCGCGGCGGCGGTCGATGTCGATGACCACCTTGGCCTTTTCGAGCGCGGCGGCGTAATCCTCGAAGCGGCGGACTTCGATGGGGCGCGGCGCCATGAAGCGGTGGCCATAGGTGGTGTCGCCGGCGGCCAGCCCCTCGACCTCGAAGGGGACGATCTCCGTGCCGCCATTCTCGTCGCCGAAGGTCGCGGTGATGGCGCGGATGGGGCGCACCCATTGCGTGCGGCCATTGCCCCAACGCATGGATTTGGGCCAGGGGAATTCGGCGATCACCTTGGGCAGCAGCGTCGCGAGGATGTCGCGGGTGGGCGCGCCCTTCTTCTCGACGATGGCAATATAGAAGTCGCCCTTCTTGGGGTCGGCCTCGATACGGGCTTCTTCGATGGAGGCGAGGCCTGCGGATTTGAGGAAGCCGTCGATCGCCTGCTGCGGCGCGCCGACACGGGGCCCGCGCTTTTCCTCGCGCACATCGGGCGAAGCCGCCGGCAGGCCGGCGACCGTCAGGCCCAGCCGGCGCGGCGTGACGATGGCGCGCGCGCCCTCATAGAGCAGGCCCGCAGCGACCAGGCCGTCCGTCACGGCCTTCTTCAGATCCTCGGCGGCGCGGCGCTGGAAGCGCGCGGGAATCTCTTCGGAAAACAGTTCGAGAAGCAGCTCGGGCATGGACGGTCCGGACGGAAAAGTGGCGCGTTTGCCTAGCAAGCACGCGCCCTATTGTCCATTGCCGGCAAGTGCGCGAGGGAAGCGGCAGTTCGGAGGTGGAGATGAACGAGAAGCCGAAAAGCGTCTTGCAGCCCGTGACCCCGGAAGTGGTCGCCGAGGCGCGAGCCATTATCGCCGGCGCCGACCATGCGGCGCTCGCCGTGCTGGAGCCGGGCACCGGCCATCCGCTGGTGAGCCGCGTCGGGCTCGCGACGCTCGCCGATGGCAGCCCGCTGATCATCGTTTCGGGGCTTACGGCGCACGCCAAGGCCCTCGCCGCCGATCCGCGCTGTTCGCTGCTGGTGGGCGAGGCGGGCAAGGGCGAGCCGCTGGCCCATCCGCGCATCAGCCTCATCTGCCGGGCGGAGGCGCTGCCGGCGCTGCAGCGCGAGGAGGCGCGGGCGCGGTACCTGGCGCGGCACCCCAAGGCGGCGGTTTATGTGGATTTACCGGACTTCCGGTTTTTGAGGCTCGCGGTGGAGCGGGCGAGCTTTAATGGCGGGTTCGGGCGGGCTTATGAGATGAGCGGGGCCGAGTTGGTGGAGCCGTAGCCGAACTGGATTCCCGCCTTCGCGGGAATGACGCCGCGAGAGTGACTGGGGCGTGCCCAGTACGCCTTAGTTATTCTCATGTTCGCCAGAACGACGTGGCGGCTGCGGCAGGGCCACCCCCCGCCCCCTCCGTCATTCCCGCGAAGGCGGGAATCCAGTTTTGGTCGGCCAGCGCGTGGTCCATGGTTCGAGGCTCCCTTCGGTCGCACCTCACCATGAGGTAGGTTTTGCTTCCACGACCTCATCCTGAGCTTGTCGAAGGATGGGCCGCGCCCCCTACCTGCCCACGCCGAAAATCCAGTCGAGGCGAATGCCTCGTTACCACCCTCCCCCGCCGCCGCCACCGCCGCCACCGCCCGAGCCGCCGCCGCTGAAGCCGGAGCTCGAGGATTGGGAGGGGACGGCGGCGGCCATGGCGGCGGCCATGCCGCTCGAAATCGAGGAGATATTGCTGGAGAGGCTGTTGCCTTCGGTGATGTCGCGCCCGGAATACCAGGCGGGGCCGTAATAGACGCCCGTCGCGTCCGGCACCTGGCCGGCGGCGAGCGCCGCGTTGAACTTGTCGCTCCAGGGTTTCTCGACGCCCAGCGCAATGGCGAAAGGCAGGATCGCCTCGAAGCGCTTGAGGGTCAGGGGCGGCTCGCCCTCGATGTT
>DASZUI010000106.1:0-17286 GCA_035547675.1 Devosia sp. | reverse complement strand
GCCGGCCTGCCGACGCGGCGGGTCGAAACCTACCACTACACCGACCTCAAGGCGCTGTTGCGCGCCGTGCCGCCGCTCGCGGTCGAATCCGCCTGCACGGGCGTGTCGCCGCTCGACGTGGCCGACAGCTTTCATGTGGCGGTCGTCAACGGGCGCGTGCAGGTGGCCGGCGCGATGCCGGCGGGCGTGATGATCGGCAAGGTGGCGGGCGCCGCCCTGACCGAGCGCGACGACATTCTCGTTCGGCTCAATTCCGCGCTCGCCCTCGAGACGCTGACACTCACCATCGAAGGCGAGGTTGGGCAGGTCATCCAGATCGACCGACGTACGGAGGGCCCGGCGGCGCATGCGCCGAGTTCGGTGCGCATCTATCTGGCCGACGGCGCCCGGGCGACCGTGCTCGAGACATATTCCGGGTCGGACGCGGCTCATGTGACCAATCACGCCAGCTTCATCCAGCTCGGCAAGGGCGCGAGCCTGACGCATGTGACGGTTGATCTTTCGAGCCGGGCAACGAGCCATTTCGCGACCAATGAATATGAGGTGGGCGAGGAGGCCAATCTCCGCACGCTCATCATTCATGCCGGCGCCGGCCTGGAGCGGACGCAGCTTTTCGCGCGCATGGGTGGCGAAGGGGCGCATGCGGACTTCACCGGGCTCAACCTCACCGATGACGGGCAGCATGCCGACATCACGCTCGAGGCGCGGCACGCCAAGGGCCATTGCACCTGCAAGCCGCTCTTCAAGCAGATCGCGCGCGGCCGCTCCAAGGCGGTGTTCCAGGGCAAGATCGTGGTCGAGCGGGACGCGCAGAAGACCGATGCCAAGCTGATGATGCAGGGCCTGATGCTCTCGGACGAGGCCGAAATCCTCTCCAAGCCCGAGCTCGAAATCTTCGCCGACGACGTCGTCTGCGGGCATGGCTCGACCTGCGGCCGGCTCGACGAGGATTGGCTTTTCTACCTGATGAGCCGCGGCGTGCCGAAGGCGGAAGCCGAGACCATGCTGGTCCGCGGCTTCATCGCCGAACTGCTCGATCCCGTGGAGAACGAAGGGCTCAACACCGCGCTGCAGGGCGTGGTGGATCGGTGGCTGGCGGGGAAGTGATGGCAGGAACCTCGCAATGGGTGCCCCTCCCCCTTGAGGGGAGGGTGGCGGCAGCCGGGTGGGGGTACAACGCGCGCCTGCGTTTGTGGCGAAGCACCCCCACCCCGTCCCTCCCCTCAAGGGGGAGGGGGCGATGTGGCTTGGCCGGTGCTCCATGACCTTCGATCTCGAAAAAACCCGCGCCGACTTCCCGATCCTTGCCGAGCAGATTCACGGCCATCGGCTGGTCTATCTCGACAGCGGCGCTTCGGCGCAGAAGCCGAAGGCCGTGCTCGACAGGATGGATTGGGTGCAGGAGCACGCCTATGCCAATGTGCATCGGGGCCTGCATACGCTCGCCAACCGCGCGACCGAGGCCTATGAGGGCGGACGCGAGGCGGTACGGCGGCTGCTGAACGCGGCCCGGGTCGAGGAGATCGTCTTCACCAAATCCTCGACCGAGGCGATCAATCTCGTGGCGTCGTCCTTCGCGAGCCCGCGCATCCAGCCGGGCGACGAGATCGTCGTGTCGATCCTCGAGCACCACTCCAACATCGTGCCATGGCATTTCCTGCGCGAGCGGCAAGGCGCGGTGCTGAAATTCGTCGATGTGCGCGACGACGCCAGCTTCGACCTCGACGCCTTCGAGGCAGCCCTGTCGCCCCGGACGAAGATGGTGGCGGTGACCCATATGTCGAACGTCACCGGCACGGTTGTGCCGATCGCCGAAGTGATCGAGCGCGCCCATGCCAGGGGCATTCCGGTGTTGATCGACGGCAGCCAGGGGCTCGTCCACCACAGGGTGGACGTACAGGCGCTGGGCGCTGATTTTTATGTCGCGACGGGCCATAAGCTCTATGGGCCGACCGGCATCGGGGTGCTCTACGGCAAATACGACCTCTTGGCCGAGATGCGCCCCTACCAGGGCGGCGGCGAAATGATCGACGTGGTGACGCTCGATACCGTCACCTATAACGATCCGCCGCATCGCTTCGAAGCGGGCACGCCGCCGATCGTGCAGGCGGTGGGGCTGGGCGCCGCGATCGATTATGTCGATGGGCTCGGCCGCGATGAAATCGCGGCGCATGAGGCGGAAATCACCGCCTATGCGACGGAAAAGCTCGGCCGCATCAACTCATTGCGGCTGATCGGTACGGCGCCGGGCAAGGGCGGCATCTTTTCCTTCGAGATCGAGGGTGCGCATGCGCATGACGTGTCGACGATCCTCGACCGCTACGGCATCGCCGTCAGGGCCGGGACGCATTGCGCCATGCCGCTGCTCAAACGATTCGGCGTCACCTCTACCTGCCGGGCCTCCATCGGCCTATATAGCGGCAAGGACGATATCGACGCCCTGGTCGAGGGCATCGAAAAGGCGAAGGCCTTCTTCGCGTGAGTGAGAACATGGAAGACGTCGACAGCGAAGACCAACCGGCCCCGGTGCTGGCCGCAACGGAGACCACCGAAAGCGGGCGGGTGGTGCCGACCGTTTCGCCGGCAATTCCGGTCGAAGAGGTGGCGCGCATCACCGCCGACCTCATCGGTGTGCTGAAGACGGTCTATGATCCCGAAATCCCGGTGGACATTTACGAGCTCGGCCTCATCTACAAGGTCGACCTCGACGACGACCGCAATCTCTCGATCGACATGACGCTGACTGCGCCGGGGTGCCCCGTGGCAGGCGATATGCCGAGCTGGGTTGAGAACGCCGCCATGTCGGTCGAGGGGATCAAGGGCGTGACGGTCAATATGGTGTTCGATCCGCCCTGGGACCCCTCGCGGATGAGCGAGGAGGCGCAGGTCGCGCTTAACTGGTGGTAGTCCTGCACGTTACGCGCTATTATCGTCATCCGGCGATGAAAGGTTCGATATGCCCCTCAAGATCATGAGCCTCACCGATGCCGCGGCGGAGCGCGTGCGCGAGATCATGGAAGACAGCGGCAAGCCGCTCAAGGGCGTGCGCGTCGGCATCAAGAATGCCGGCTGCGCCGGGCAGAGCTATACGCTCGGCTATGTCGAGGAGCCGGTGGCCGGGGACGATCATGTCAACGACAAGGGCGTCGATGTCTATATCGAGCCCAAGGCAACGCTGTTCCTGCTCGGTACGGTGATGGATTTCGAGGAAGGCATCCTCAAGTCGGGCTTCACCTTCAAGAACCCCAACCAGACCGGCGAATGCGGCTGTGGCGAGAGCGTGCAGCTCAAGCCGGCCGATCTGAAGGCGCTGGCGGAGGCCCGCGCCACCAGCCATTAGCCGCGCGCGGCCTAATTCATGTGTTGCGCCTGCGCAAACTGGATTCCCGCCTTCGCGGGAATGACGCGGTGGAATTGGTGAGGCCCTGCCTCAAGCACGACGTCATTCCCGCGAAGGCGGGAATCCAGTTTGAGGCGCTCGGCCACATCGGTGGCACGCCCTTGCCTTTGGTCCCTGCTCGTGCCATCGCAGCGGCATGAGCCCTTCCGAAAAAGCCATCCTCATCACGCCGGTCGACGGGCCGCTGGTCGGCCGCGCGGTGCCGCCCGGCAGCAAATCGATCACCAACCGGGCGCTGCTGCTGGCCGGGCTTGCGAGGGGCACGAGCCGGCTTTCCGGTGCGCTCAAGAGCCTCGATACCGAGCTGATGGCCAGGGCGCTGGTGGCCATGGGCGTTTCGGTCGATGAGCCGGACGAGACGACATTCGTCGTCAAGGGCCGCGGCCGGCTCGAGGCCCCCGCCGGGGCGCTTTACCTCGGCAATGCGGGGACGGCGACCCGCTTCCTCACCGCCGCCGTGGCTACGGCGAATGGGACGGTCATCGTCGACGGCGACGAGCACATGCGCAAGCGCCCTATCGGCCCGCTGGTCGACGCGCTCAACTCCCTGAACAAAGGCGCGCTGAACCATCCAGGGGTGCTGGCATCGACCCCGACCGGCTGTCCCCCGGTTACGGTTCGCGGGCAGGGGCATTTCGGCGCGGGGCGGGTCGAGATCGATGCGGGGCTTTCGAGCCAATATGTCTCGGCGCTGCTGATGGCGGGGGCGCTGGGGCAGGGTCCCGTCGAAGTGGCGCTGACCGGCGACAATATCGGCGCCCGCGGTTACGTCGATCTCACGGTTGCGGCCATGCGGGCCTTCGGCGGCCAGATCGAGGCGCTGCCGCGTGGCGTCTGGCGCATCCAGCCGACCGGCTATCGCGCAACCGATTACCAGATCGAGCCCGACGCCTCGGCGGCCACTTATTTCTGGGCCGCCGAAGCGCTGACCGGCGGGCAGATCGACCTCGGCGTGCCGGCCGACGCCTTTACCCAGCCGGACGCCGCGGCCGCCGCGGTCATCGCGCAGTTTCCGCATCTGCCGGCGGTGATCGAGGGCTCACAGATGCAGGACGCAATCCCGACCATTGCAGTCCTCGCGGCCTTCAATGCGGCGCCGGTGCGGTTCGTCGGCATTGCCAATCTGCGCGTCAAGGAATGCGACCGGATCAGCGCGCTCGCGACGGAGCTCAACCGCATACGGCCCGGTCTTGCGGTCGAGGAGGGCGACGACCTGCTGGTCTATGGCGATCCGGCGCTGGCCGGGCAGGTGCGCCCCGCCCGTATCCAAACCTATGCGGATCACCGCATCGCCATGAGCTTCGCGCTTGCCGGGCTCAGGATCGGGGGTATTGCGATCCTCGATCCCGATTGCGTGGGCAAGACGTTTCCGGGCTATTGGCGGGCGCTGGCCGGGCTGGGCGTGGAGCTGACCGAAGAGGGCTAAACCTCGCCGCGCACCGCGGCAGAGCGACAGGTCCGGTTCGGTTTCAGGCGGCGGCGGTGCCGTTGTCGTCCGAGAGCTGGGTCTCGGCGAAGACGCAATTGCGGCCCTCGC
This sequence comes from Devosia sp., assembly GCA_035547675.1. Lineage (GTDB taxonomy): Bacteria > Pseudomonadota > Alphaproteobacteria > Rhizobiales > Devosiaceae > DASZTU01. The sequence continues at coordinate 12,349 of DASZUI010000106.1, read as the reverse complement.
GCTTGGCGGCATAGAGGCAGCGGTCGGCGCGCTCGATGAGCGCCGACGGCGACTCGCCCTCGCGATACAGCGCGATGCCGAATGACGCGGTGATGCGGCCGAGCTTCTCGTTGGTCGAGCGCTTCAGCAATTCCTTGGACTGGATGGCTTTGCGGATATTTTCGGCAAGGATCAGCGCGCCTTCCAGATCGGTCGCCGGCAGGATCGCGGCAAATTCCTCGCCGCCATAGCGCGCCACGAGATCGCGGCCCTTGATGTTCGATTTCAGCGTCATGGCGACAAGCCGCAGCACCTGATCGCCGGTCTGATGGCCGTAGGTGTCGTTGAACCGCTTGAAGTGATCGATATCCACCAGCAGCAGGCAGAGCGGGCCGCCTCCGAGATTGGCGTCGGAGATGGCCCGCAGGAGGCCGTCGTCGAAGCATTTGCGGTTGTAGATCTTGGTCAGCGGATCGAGCAGCGACTCGCGGCGTACCTCGTCCAGGTCACGCTGCAGCCCGACAATGTCGGAGCGCGACCCTTCGAGCCGCTGCACCAGCTGCTCGTTGTGCTGCTGCATCTGCCGGGTCTGGGTGAGCAGCTGCGCGGCGAGTGCCCGCAACGCTTCGGGCGATGCCGCCTCGTCCCGCAGACCGGCATCCACCTCCTGCAGCCGGCCGGAAAAGGCATTGGCGGTGGCCAGGGCGGTGTCTATGGCGTCGTGCACTTCGGCAATGCGCGCCGACATGCGCTCGGAAACATTGGTGATACGCTCATTGACGTCCTGGGCCTTGAGGAACTCGTTATAGAGCGCCTCGGTCAGGTCGATGGTGGCCCGACCGTCCCGGAATATGGCATTGATCCGTGCATTGAGCGACGGGTTCACGCCGGTCGCATAGGTATAAAGAAGCTCGTAGAACTGCGGATAGGGCGGAATCACGGACTGCTTCAGCAGGTCCATCGCCATCGTGGCATAGCCAAGGGCGCGTTCGAATTCCTGTTCCGACACAGTCTTCCCCGCGCTCGTCCAGCGTCCTCTTGTCCGGGAAATGTCCTGCGTCGCCGCTAACGAGGCGCAAAGCCTGACTAGAAATACCTAAATTACCAGCGGCGCGACGCAGGCGGCGTCACTGCATTCCCTCTAAGCTTTGCTAGCGATTATAAGGGCTTTGCACAATAGCCAACAGCAATTCCTCCGCTCAACAGCTACGCGTTTCGACGTAGGAACGAGGAAATTGTTTCCAACTCAATTGCTGCGGAAGGCGGAGCGCAGCAGGAAGGCGGGAATCGGGCCTTCCGTACCAAAGGGTGATTCGCCGGGCTGGGGCTTGCGCTGTCCCGTGCGCGCGGGCCGCGGGGGCGGCTGCGTCGCCGGCGGGCTTGGCGGAGGGGGAGATGCCGTGGCCGGCGCGGCCTCCGCCGGGGCGGGCCGGGTCCTCTCCCCGCGACCACGCGTGCGGCGACTGCGGGTTGGTGCCGGGCGCTCATGGGTTTGGGTCTCGCCGGCGGCGGGGGCCTCCGCATCCACGGTCAGCACCGGAATGTCGCGCTGGATCAGCTTCAGGATCGCGTCCAGATATTTGCCGTCTGCGGGCGAGACCATGGTGATCGACTTGCCCGAGCGGCCGGCGCGGCCAGTGCGGCCAATGCGGTGGATGTAGTCCTCGGCATGGGTCGGCACGTCGAAATTGAAGACGTGGCTCACGGCCGGGATGTCCAGGCCGCGCGCCGCAACATCGCTGGCGACGAGCAGGGTCAGCTTGTTGGCCTTGAAGGCATCGAGCGTTTCCATGCGGCTTTTCTGATCCATGTCGCCATGGAGCGCGCCGGCCGAGAAGCCGTGCCGCTCGAGCGAGCGGGCCAGGGTCGCCACGTCGCGCTTGCGGTTGCAGAAGATGATGGCGTTGGTCAGGCCCGTCTCGCCGCGGATCAGCTGGCGCAGCGCGGCGCGCTTTTCTTCCGGCTTGTTGGAGACGCGGACGAGACGCTGGTCGATGGTTTCGGCGGTCGAGGCCTGGCGGGCCACCTCCACCTTTACCGGATCGCGCAGGAAGCGCTTGGTCAGCCGCTCGATTTCCGGCGGCATGGTGGCCGAGAAGAACAGCGTCTGGCGGCGCGGCGGCAGCAGCGAGCAGATGCGCTCGATGTCCGGAATAAAGCCCATGTCGAGCATGCGGTCGGCCTCGTCGATCACGAGGATTTCGACGCCGGTCAGCAGGATGCGGCCGCGCTCGAACTGGTCGAGCATGCGGCCGGGGGTCGCGATCAGCACGTCGACGCCGCGATCGAGCTTCTTGTTCTGCTCGTCGAAGGAGACGCCGCCGATGAGCAGCGCCATCGAAAGTTTGTGATTTTTTCCGTACTTTTCGAAATTTTCTGCGACCTGCGCGGCCAGTTCGCGCGTCGGCTCGAGGATGAGCGTGCGCGGCATGCGGGCCCGGGCGCGACCGCTTTCGAGCAGCGTCAGCATGGGCAGGGTGAACGAGGCGGTCTTGCCCGTGCCGGTCTGGGCGATGCCGATCACATCGCGCTTTTCCAGCACGTGGGGGATAGCCTGGGCTTGGATTTCGGTCGGCTTGGTGTAGCCGGCGTCGGCGACCGCCGCCGCAACCTTGGCGCTGAGCCCGAGCCCTGAGAAATTGTCAGTCAAATCTAATCGTCCACTCACATTGAAGAGGAAGCCCGGCGCCGCGTCGTCGCGATCCGCCGGCGTGAAACGAGTGGCTCCCTGGAAGTCGCCTGGAGGAAAAGCGGATAGCCGCTCCTTGCTTCCAGCACGAACAGTAATACAGCAGAGCGATTGCTCCACGCGCGGACCATAAAGGAAAGGTCTTGGAAGTCAAAACGTTTCCGGCGGGCGTGCTTAATCGCGGCATATTGGGCGAAACGGCATTGGGCCGCCGCCGCACATAAAGGCTTCAGATGTCCAGTTCGCCGGCGAACGCCGCATTCTCCTGGATGAAGGCGAAACGTGCCTCCGGGCGATTGCCCATCAGCCGATCGACGGACGACTTCGTCTCGTCGCGATCCTCGATCACCTTTACTTGCAGGAGCTTGCGCGTCGCGGGCGCCATTGTCGTCTCGCGCAAATGAGCATGGGGCATCTCCCCCAGGCCCTTGAAGCGCGTGATCTCCGGCTTGCCACGGCCGGAAAACTCGGTCGCCAGCATTTCGTCCTTCTGGGCGTCATCCATGGCGTAAAGAGTCTTGCCGCCCTGCGATATTCTGTAGAGCGGGGGCATAGCGAGATATAGGTGCCCCTGGTCGATAAGTTTAGGCATCTCCTGAAAAAAGAACGTGATGAGCAGCGAGGCGATGTGCGCCCCGTCCACATCGGCATCGGTCATCAGGATGATCTTGTCGTAGCGGAGATCGTCTTCGCGGTAGCGGTCGCGCGTGCCGCAGCCCAGCGCCTGGATCAGATCGGCGATCTGCTGGTTGGCCGCCAGTTTTTCGCGCGATGCGCCCGCGACATTCAGCACCTTGCCGCGCAGGGGCAGGACCGCCTGGCTGGTGCGGTCGCGTGCCTGTTTGGCGCTGCCGCCGGCCGAATCGCCTTCGACGATGAAGAGCTCGGCGCCCTGGGCGGCGGTCTGCGTACAGTCGGCGAGCTTGCCGGGCAGGCGCAGCTTGCGCGTGGCGCTCTGCCGGTCGATCTCCTTTTCCTTGCGCCGGCGCAGGCGGTCTTCGGCGCGCTCCACCGCCCAGTCCAGCAGCTTGTTGGCCTGGTTGGGGGAGGCGGCGAGCCAATGGTCGAAGGCATCCTTCAACGCATTGTCGACGATGCGGGTGGCTTCGGGCGAGGAAAGCTTGTCCTTCGTCTGGCCGACGAATTCCGGCTCGCGCACGAAGACCGAGAGCATGGCCGAGGAGAAATTCAGCACGTCGTCCGCGGTGAGGATCGACGCGCGCTTGTTGCCGGTGAGGTCGGCATAGCTCCTGAGGCCGCGCAGCAGGGCGGTACGCAGCCCCGCCTCGTGCGTGCCGCCATCCGGTGTGGGGACCGTATTGCAGTAGGAATTGAGGAAGCCGTCTCCCGCCGTCCAGGCAATCGCCCATTCGACCGCGCCATGGCTGCCGGGCTTACCATGGGCGCCGGCGAAGATGTCGTCGACGACGCGCGGCTCGCCTTCGATGCGGGTCGCCATATAGTCCTTGAGGCCGCCCGGGAAATGGAAACTCGCCTTGGCCGGCACCTCGTCATTGGCGAGGCTCTCGTCGCAGCTCCAGCGCAGCTCGACGCCGGCAAAGAGATAGGCCTTGGCGCGCGTCATGCGGAAGAGCCGAGCGGCCGAGAGCTCGGCGCGGCCGCCGAAGATCTCGGGGTCCGGATGAAAACGGGTGGTGGTGCCGCGCCGGTTGAGCACCTTGCCGATGGTTTCGACCGGGCCGAGCGGCTTCCCGCGGGAATAATGCTGCCGGTAGAGCGTCTGGTCGCGCGCAACCTCGACCGTCAGGTCGTCGGAAAGGGCGTTGACCACCGATGCGCCGACGCCGTGCAGGCCGCCCGAGGTCTCGTAGGCCTTGGAATCGAATTTGCCGCCGGCATGCAGCGTCGTCATGATGATCTCGAGCGTCGAGCGGCCCGGAAATTTCGGGTGCGTTTCGACCGGGATGCCGCGGCCATTGTCGCTGACCGTGACATAGCCGTCGGCGGTGAACTCGACTTCGATGCGCGTGGCGTGGCCAGCGATCGCCTCGTCCATGGAATTGTCGATCACCTCGGCGAAAAGGTGGTGCAGCGCATTGGAATCGGTACCGCCGATATACATGCCGGGCCGGCGGCGCACGGGCTCAAGCCCCTCCAGCACCTCGATGTCAGCGGCCGAATAGGAACCGCTCGCGGCCTGAGGGGGCGGCGCCACGGCGGCCTTGGCGACCTTATCGGCGATGGAACGAAGGGTAGGGGCCTGCCGCGGTGCCGGTTCGTCAGGTGGAATTTGCGCGAACAGGTCGTTGCTTTGCGGCATAGATGACTAGCTACCTTGGATCGACTCACCAGAGGCTAACCTCTAGCACAAAAGGCCCTTCAGCGGACTTCCGGCGGACGGGCGGGGTACCGTAAGCTAAACAGCGCGTGAACAGGGCGTTGCGTCCGGTTCAAATGCCACCATTTATAGGCTGCACGACACGATGCAGAATCGCGGCACCTTGCCGGAACCCGGTTTCTAGATGGCCCTCGTACTCGCTTTTTCCAGAAGCATGGTGCGCTTTTTGGCGCTGGCACTTGTTGCCGGCGGGCTAATGCTATGGGCAGGGGCTGCGGGAGCCGCGCCCCTGCGCGGCGGCCAGGGCGGCCTGTTCGGCGGCCGGCCGCCGGAAACCCGTGTGCTCCCGTTCAATGTCGATCCATCGCCCTGCGGGCCGGAGGCGCGGTCTGACGGGCGGGGGAACGACCAGGACCGGCTGGGCTGCCGGCTGCCGCCGCGGCCACGCGTCAATGAAGGTCCCCGGCGGCCCGGGTCGAACGCCTTCGGCCTGCAGTTCGATCCCTACGCCGAATAAGTCGGTCAACCGCTCCGAAGCGGCAGCTTTGCCGTGATCAAAGCGGGTCCAAACGGCTCGCCCGGCCGCGTTTCTATGCGACATTGCTGCTTGATATTTACGATCTGTTCGCATCTCGGAAGCAGTTTCTTAAGTGGCCGCTGCTAGAAGCTGTTCATACGGTTTCAAGTCTGGAGTAGCCGTATGCGGAGCGATACGCGGCGCGGGGTCGAACCGGCTCCCGGTGTAGCTGTCCGCAGTTTTCCCAGGTGGTCGCAGGCCGGCTTTTCAAGTTTTGCGTACCGGCTTGCCCACCTGTCTCCGCCCCGGCCGGTTTCGGTGCTGGGGGTGGTGTTGCTCTTCTACCTTGTCTGAGTACCAGGGCGGGTAGCGTTCCAGACGGCGCCGACGGGCGGGCTGGGCCGCTGCAGGCGTCGGCATGTCGGCTGGAGGCACGAGGCAGGAGCACTGCGCCGCAATGGCAGAGTTCATTCCCAATCTGAACATCCGGCGGGTCGACGACGTCCGTTACATCGGCAGCCTCAACGGCCGCTATATCCTGGCCAGCCGCGAAAGGCGGCGCGACCTCAGCGTCAAAGTCTTCGCCTGCCGCATCAAGAGCATCACGCCGCGCCGCATCGTGCTGGCGGCGCCGGTGAGCGGCGCCCGGGACGAGGCGCTCACGATCCAGGTCAATGAACTCGGCCTGATCAAGGCGCAAATCGAGGATTATCTGGAGTTCGGCTTTTCGGCAGCGATCCAGGCGGATGAGGATGAGCGGCTCAAGCTCGCCGCTAAAATCGAATGGGTGAAGAAGCGCACCCTCTATGCCTGGCCCGACCAGCGCGAGCACCGGCGCGTGCCGCCCAAGAACCCGCAATCGCGGCTGATCCTCGGCGACGGCACCATCATGGATTGCTTCCTCATCGACATTTCGCGCTCGGGCGCGGCCATCTCGGCGGACGTGGCGCCGAAGATCGGCACACCGCTGGCGGTGGGCAAAGTCGTCTGCCGCGTCGTGCGCCACCTTGATGTCGGCTTTGCCGTGCAGTTCGTCGAGACGCAGGACGAAGACATGGTCGAGGAACTGTTGGCGGTCGCTTAGTAGCCGAATTAGGCGGCGTTCAGTTCGTCGTAGCGACGCAGCCGGTAGATTGCGGTCGATACGAGCCAGCTCAGCACGAAGACGCCGACCACGGCATAGCCGAAATTGGCCAGATTGCCGTTGAGGCCGCCCACCACATCCCAGAAGCCGCCGGAGAGGCTCAGCCTGTCGCCGATCAGCCCGAGCGTTTCGACACCGCCGATGAAGAGGGCGACGACGACCGAGGCCGCGGTGATGGTGAGGTTGTACCAGAGCTTGCGGATCGGATTGACGAACGCCCAGCCATAGGCGCCGACCATGGCGACGCTGTCGGTGGTGTCGACCAACGCCATGCCGGCGGTGAATAGGGCCGGAAAGGCCATGATCGTCCAGAAATTCATGCCCGAGGCGGCCTGGGTGGCGGAGATACCGAGCAGACCGATTTCGGTTGCCGTGTCGAAGCCGAGCCCGAAAAGAAAACCGATCGGGTACATGTGCCAGGAGCGGCCGACCAGGGCGAAGAGCGGACGGAAAAGCCGCGAAAGCATGCCGCGGCCGGCGAGCAGCGCGTCGAGTTCCTCCTCGCCCACCTTGATGCCGGCGCGGGCGCGCTGGAAGGCCAGCCAGATGCCCCTCAGCACCAGCAGGTTGGCGAGACCGATCAGCAGCAGGAAGAAGGCGGAGACCACTGTTCCGATGACGCCTCCCACCACATGGACGGCTTCCAGCCGGCCCTGCAGCGCGGCGGCGCTTGCCGCGATGACGGCCGAGGCAAGGACGACGATCGAGGAATGGCCCAGCGAGAAGAAGAAGCCCACGGTCAGCGGGCGTTTTTCCTCCTGCATGAGCTTGCGAACGACATTGTCGATCGCGGCGATATGGTCGGCATCGAAGGCGTGCCTGAGCCCGAAGACATAGGCGAGGAACGCCGTGCCCAGCAGCACGGGTTGGCGCGAAAAGGCGGCGAAGGCCCAGGCCCATGCCCCGAGATTGGCGGCAATGAGCAGGCCATAGACCCCGGTCACGCGCGGGGTGATGGCGCCGGCGCGATCGTCGAAGGGGTTAGGCAAGGCCATTGGTTCACCGGAACAAAGCTTGGGCGCGGTCTTTCAACTGACCCGATAACAGGTTGGGAGGCAAGCCGCTTGGCTGCATGACCCGTTCGTTTGGCGAGCATTTGGCGGCAATGGTTTGCTATGCTGGGCCGTTCCGGGGAGCAAGGGGAGACCTCGATGAATGCAGCCGAGCTTCGTGCGATTCAGGCGCCGCTCAAGGACCGCTTCCGGGCTGATCCCGCCGCGGCGTTGATAACGCTCCATGCCATCGGCAGGCTCGAAGGCAGCGGCATCACCTGCACGATAGAGCGCTCTCCGGGTGAGGCCGTGGCGGGGCTCCACCCGGCGACGGGCGGCACCGGCGCCGAACTCTGTTCGGGCGACATGCTGCTGGAAGCGCTGGTCGCCTGCGCCGGGGTGACGTTGCGATCGGTCGCCACAGTCATGGAAATCCCGATCAGGTCGGGACGGCTGCTCGCCGAGGGCGACATCGATTTTCGCGGGACGCTGGGCGTATCGCGCGAGACGCCCGTCGGCTTCCTCGCGATACGGCTCAGGATCGAGCTCGACACGGATGCCCCGCAGGAGGCGCTCGACAGGCTGCTCAAGCTTACCGAGCGTTATTGCGTCGTCTCGCAGTCCCTGAAGGTGGCGCCGGCAATGAGCATCGCCCGGGCCTAGCTGTTGGCGAGCCCCCAGTTCCGGCGCTTGGTCGTCTTGCCGATACCGGGATTGAAGCTGTTGGTCGGATCGAGCTTCTGGAAGAAGGCGACCTGCGCCGGCTGGGCCTTGTAGAGGTGGCCGACATTGTGCTCGGCCGGATATTGGGCACCTCGCGCGCTCAGGTTCTCGAGCAGCTTTTCCTTCAGCGCCGCCATGTCGACGCCCTTCTTGACCGCGTATTCCTGATGGAAGACGTGGCAGAGGAAGTGCGCGCAATAGAGCTTCTTCTCCAGTTGCGCATCGAGCTCGGGGGGCAGGGGGGCGAACCAGTCGTCGTCATTGCGGCGCAGCGCGACGTCGAGCGGCAGGATGCCTTCAACCGTCCTGGGATGGGTCTGGGCGTAGCGGACCACGGCATTGCCCGACGCGAAGCGGTGCAGGAAGGCGCGGTCGCCTTCGTCCTTGGTGCAGCGGAAGAACTCGCCTTCTTCGGTTGCGAACAGCTCGGTGAGGATCGCTTCGGTCTCGGCGACGCTGTCCGATGCCACCTTCAGCATCAGGTGGTGCTCGAAGCGGCGGTTGTAGTCGAGCATCCGCCTGGGCAGCATTTCCGGCCACAATTCACTGAGCACCTGCACGGTGCGATCCACCAAATTCTTCGGCAGGAAGGGCACGCGGTCGAACCAGCTGTCGAGCGTGCGCTTGAGCGCGAAGAATTTCGGCATCACGTCGGTGGTGAAATAGTGGATCAGCATGAAGGTGTCCTTGCCGTAGCGATGGCAGGCCTCGAACATGCCGCGGTGCATGTATTCGCCGGCGATCGGCAGGGACTTCATGGCGAGCACCCGGCGGCGCACCTTGTTCAACGCATTGGGATCGTTGGTGCCGATATAATAGACCACGGCATCGCTCTCGGCGGGGAAGGTGTCGAGGCGCACGGCGAAGACGCAGAGCTTGCCGGCTGAACCCGAGGCATCGTGGAGGCGGCTGGGATCGGCATTGAAGCGCGCGGCGCTGGGCTCGTCGACCTCGCGCACCGTCTGGGCATAGCGGCTGTCCGAGGCGAGACCGGCATCGTGGGCGATGTCGGCGGGCGTGTAGTCGCCGTTCTCCAGGCGGGTGAGGATTTCCTCGGGCGTGTCGCCGAGCCGGATGCCGAGCCGGTTGACGAGCTGCAATTTGCCGTCGCGGTCGAGCTGGGCGAAGAGCGAGAGTTCGGTATAGGCCGGACCGCGCCGCACCAGCGAACCGCCGGAATTATTGCATACGCCGCCGACGATCGAGGCGCCGATGCAGGAGGAGCCGATCACCGAATGGGGCTCGCGGTTGAGCGGCTTCAGCAATTGTTCCAGCCGGTAGAGCGTGCCGCCGGGGAGGCTCACCACCTGCCTGCCGCCGTCGAGCAGCTGGATGCCGTCGAGCTTGAGCGTGCTGATGACGACGGCCGGACGGTCATAGCCCTCCACGTCGGGGGTCGAGCCATTGGTCAGGCCGGTGTTGGATGCCTGCATGATCACGACGACGTCGTGGACGACACAGACCTCGAGCACGCGCCAGAGCATCAGCAGGGTATCGGGTCGGACGACGGCTACCGCATCGCCTTCAGCCCCGCGAAAGCTGCGACGGAAGCGGCGGGTCCGGCGCTGGCCGCTCAGCACATTGCGGGGCCCGGCGACCTCGCGCAGGGCCGCGAGCAGGGGGGCGCTATCGAATTCCGCGATTGCCTCGGCCGCCGCCATGCCATGACTCCTTCGTCTCACCCGCTGGATAAACCCGATCCGATGCCGGATGCTACCCAAAAGAAAGGGCCCTGAAGGGCCCTTTCGACTCTCGCGATGGACCTTCGATCAGGCCGAATAGTACATTTCATATTCGACCGGGTGCGGCGTGTGCTCGAACTTGATCACTTCCGTCATCTTGAGGTCGATATAGGAATCGATCTGGTCGTCGTCGAACACGCCGCCGGCCTTGAGGAATTCGCGGTCCTTGTCGAGGCTCTCCAGCGCTTCGCGAAGCGAGCCGCAGACGGTGGGGATCGCCTTGAGCTCGGCCGGGGGCAGCTCGTAGAGGTCCTTATCCATCGGGTCGCCCGGATGGATCTTGTTGCGGATGCCGTCGACGCCCGCCATCAGCATGGCGGCGAAGGCGAGATAGGGGTTCGCCAGCGGGTCGGGGAAGCGGACTTCGACGCGCTTGGCCTTCGGGCTCTGGCCGAACGGGATACGGCAGGAGGCCGAGCGGTTGCGGGCCGAATAGGCCAGCAGGACCGGCGCCTCGAAGCCCGGCACCAGGCGCTTGTAGCTGTTGGTCGTCGGATTGGTGAAGGCGTTGATGGCCTTGGCGTGCTTGATGATGCCGCCGATGTAGTAAAGCGCTTCCATTGAGAGGCCGGCATACTGGTCGCCGGCGAAGAGCGGCTTGCCGTCCTTCCAGATCGACTGGTGGCAGTGCATGCCCGAGCCGTTGTCGCCATAGACGGGCTTGGGCATGAAGGTCACGGTCTTGCCATAGGCGTTGGCGACCTGCTGGATGGCGTACTTGTAGATCTGGACGTTGTCGGCCGCCTTGATGATCGGCGAGAACTTGATGCCGAGCTCGTGCTGGGCCGAGGCGACTTCATGGTGGTGCTTCTCGATCGGCACGCCCATCGAGCCCATGGCCGCGAGCATTTCGCCGCGCATGTCCTGCGCGCTGTCGAGCGGGGGAACCGGGAAATAGCCCTTCTTGAGCCCGATATGGTGGCCGGTGTTGCCGGACTCGTATTCGGAGTCGTTGTTGGAGGGCAGTTCGCTCGAATCCACCTCGAAGCCGACCTTGTAGGTGGTGTTCGAGAAGCGGACGTCGTCGAAGATGAAGAATTCGGGCTCGGGGCCGAAATAGACGCTGTCGCCCAGGCCGGTCGAGCGCACGAAAGCCTCGGCCTTCTTGGCCGTGGTGCGCGGGTCGCGGTTATAGGGCTGGTAGGTGGTGGGGTCGAGAATGTCGCAATTGATGGCGAGCGTCGCGGCGCCGAAGAACGGATCGACATAGGCCGAGTCCGGGTCGGGCATCAGCACCATGTCGGACTCGTTGATCGCCTTCCAGCCGGCAATCGAGGAGCCGTCGAACATGGCGCCCTCTTCGAACATGTCGTCATCGACGACCGAGACATCCATGGTGACGTGCTGCAGCTTGCCGCGCGGGTCGGTAAAGCGCAGGTCCAAATACTTTATATCTTCGTCCTTGATCTTCTTAAGGATGTCGCTGCCAGTCGTCATAGGTTTACCCCTGTCGTTACTCTGAATGTTCTTGTTGAGGCGCTTCCGGTCAGAGCGCGTCGTCCCCGGATTCGCCGGTCCTTATACGGATGGCCTGTTCGATCGAATAGACGAAAATCTTACCGTCGCCGATGCGGCCCGTCTGCGCCGCGGAGCGGATCGCCTCGATCGCCTTTTCGGCAAAGTCGTCCGGGCAGACCACCTCGATCTTCACCTTGGGGAGGAAGTCCACCACGTATTCGGCCCCGCGATAGAGTTCGGTATGGCCTTTCTGCCGCCCGAAGCCCTTGGCCTCGGTCACGGTTATGCCTTGCAGGCCAACTTCCTGCAGCGCCTCCTTCACCTCGTCGAGCTTGAACGGCTTTACGATAGCCTCGATCTTCTTCATTCGCGCCTCCAGGGACGCCGCGAAGGGGCGGCGCCGATGCAAATCATTACGCATGCTCGAGCCCGGCCTGCCCGCACACGTCCCCCGTTATGCACGGTCCGTGCCAGCCGACCGGGACGGAGCAAAAAGCGAGCACTGGCACGCCATTGCGGCCAAAAGCCTAGGCAGCGCACGAGGCGCCGGGCGATTGGCGAGCCCATTTATCGTGCGACCTGCCCAAAATGTGTGCAGCTATCCGGGGCGGTCGCTGGCGCGAAAAGCGGCGCGCCGGCAGAGCGGCGGGCAGGGTGGAACTAGGCTTTGACGGACGGTTTCACTTCATATAGACCCTCGCCAACCCGGCCGGAGGCAGGTGTTTGCGGGTGTGGCGGAACTGGTAGACGCACTGGATTTAGGTTCCAGCGCCGTAAGGCGTGGAGGTTCAAGTCCTCTCACCCGC
>DASZUI010000105.1:0-9851 GCA_035547675.1 Devosia sp. | reverse complement strand
ATCCACAATGGCAAGCACGGCAATCTCGAATGGCTGCCCGGCAAGGCCGTGGCGCTCGACGCCGCAAGCTACCCGGCGGCGCTCTGGGGCGGCCTGCCGCACCTCTATCCCTTCATCGTCAACGATCCCGGCGAGGGCACGCAGGCCAAGCGCCGCACCGGCGCGGTGATCATCGACCACCTCGTGCCGCCGCTCACCCGCGCCGAAACCTATGGCCCGCTCAAGGACCTCGAGGCGCTGCTCGACGAATATTACGCCGCCTCCGGCCTCGACCGCCGCCGCCTCGCCGATCTTCGCCGCCGCATATTGGGCTTCGCGCGAGACGCCCGGCTCGATGCCGATGTCGCGCTGCCCGAAGACGAAACTGAAGCGCTCAAGACGCTCGATAATTTCCTCTGCGAGCTGAAGGAGGCGCAGATCCGCGACGGCCTCCATGTCTTCGGCCGCTCGCCCGAGGGGAGGCTGGCGCGCGACTTGACGGTGGCGCTGGCGCGTGTGCCGCGGGGGGAGGGGGCGGGTGACGCCTCGCTCGTCCGCGCCCTCGCCGACGATCTGAAGCTCGGTTTCGATCCGCTGACGGCGGCGCTCGGCGAGCCCTGGACCGGCCCAACAGATTTCAGCGAATTTTCGCAGAAATTCACGTTCTCCAGCCCGCAGATTCGCAGCATTGGCGATGTGGTCGAGGCGCTCGAGGAGCTGGCCGCCGCGCTGGTGGAGAAAATCATTTCATCCCCGCCGGAATGGACCGCGACCCGCGCCGTTCTCCAAACCGTCGAAACAATTATCCGCCCCCGCCTCGACGCCTCCGGGCCAAACGAAATCAAGGCCTTGCTCGATGGCCTCGACGGCAAATTCGTCGCTCCCGGCCCCTCCGGCGCGCCCTCGCGCGGCCGCCTCGACGTGCTGCCGACCGGGCGCAATTTCTATTCGGTCGACAATCGCGCCGTCCCCACCCCCACCGCCTGGGAGCTGGGCCGCAAATCGGCCGAAAACGTCCTGCTCCGCCATCTGCAGGATCACGGGATGCCGTTGAAATCATTGGCGCTTTCCGTCTGGGGCACGTCCAACATGCGCACTGGCGGCGACGACATCGCCCAAGCCCTCGCCTTCATCGGCGTCCGCCCGGTCTGGGACCCGGGCTCGCTCCGCCTCTCAGGTTACGAGATCATCCCGCTGGCCAGGCTCGGCCGTCCCCGCGTCGACGTAACCCTCCGAATTTCCGGCTTTTTCCGCGATGCCTTCCCGGCGCAGATCGCGCTGTTCGACCGTGCCATCCGCGCCGTCGGCGCCCTCGACGAGCCCGAGGACGACAACCCGATTGCGGCCCGGATGCGCGCCGAAGCCCTGGGCCTGATGGCCGGCGGCGCCTCGGAGGAAGACGCGGCGCGGCAGGCCGGCTACCGGATTTTCGGTTCAAAGCCAGGAGCTTACGGCGCCGGCCTGCAGGGCCTGATGGATAGCGGCGAATGGGAGGGAAAGGACGATCTGGCGCAAGCCGTCCTCAATTGGGGCCAATATGCCTATGGCGCGCGCGACGCCGGCACGCCCGACCGCGCCCGCTTCGCCGCCCGCCTCGCCTCGGTCGAGGCCATCGTCCAGAACCAGGACAATCGGGAGCACGATCTACTTGATTCCGATGATTATTATCAGTTCGAGGGCGGCCTCGTCGTCACTGCCGAAGCGCTTTCCGGCAACCGCCCCGTCGCTTACCACAACGATCATTCCCGCCCCGAGCGGCCGCTCGCCAGGACGCTGGAGGAAGAAATTTCCAGGGTCGTGCGTTCCCGCGTCGTCAACCCCAAATGGATCGACGGCGTCAAGCGGCACGGCTACAAGGGCGCCTTCGAGATCATCGCCACCGTCGATTACATGTTCGCCTTCGCCGCGACCACCGGCGCGGTCAAGCCGCACCATTTCGACCTCGCCTTCGCCGCCTTCGTCGAGGACGAGGCGACGCGGGAGTTCATCAGGCAAAACAACCGCTTCGGCTATGATGAGCTGATCGCAAAATTCAACGAGGCGCGGGCGCGCGGCTTCTGGACGTCGCGCTCCAATGCCGCCCATATCTGGCTGGAGAAAGCCGAATGACCGACGACACGCCGGCACGCGCCCCCAAGAAGACCGAGCTGATGACCGAGGCGGAGCGCGACGCCTATCACGCCGAAAAGATGCGCAAGAAGAAGGCGGCCCGGAATAAAATTCTCGCCACTAAGACCCAGGAGAAGGGCCTCCTCATCGTCCATACCGGCAAGGGCAAGGGCAAGTCGACCGCCGCTTTCGGCATGGTTTTCCGCGCCCTCGGCCATGGTTTCCGGGTCGGCGTGGTGCAGTTCGTGAAAGGCGCCTGGGGCACCGGCGAACGCGATATTCTCCTTAAATTTCCGGAGCTTGTGACCATCAAGGCGATGGGCGAGGGGTTCACCTGGGACGTCGCCGACCGCCAGCGGGACCTAGCCGCCGCCCGCGCCGCCTGGGACGAGGCCAGGCGCATGATCGCCGATCCGGGCTACAAAATGGTGCTGCTCGACGAGCTCAATATCGTGCTGCGCTACGATTATCTGCCGCTCGACGAGGTGCTGGAGGTGCTGCGGAACAAGCCGCGCGACACCCATGTCATCGTCACCGGCCGCAACGCCAGGGACGAGCTCATCGAAATCGCCGACCTCGTCACGGAAATGACCGAGATCAAGCACCCCTTCCGCGCCGGCGTGAAGGCGCAGGCGGGGGTGGAGTTTTAGGCGTCGAACGCTGTGCCCGCTGGTGGATTCCGGCCTTCGCCGGAATGACAGAGTGCGCGGGGCAAGACCGGGCCTCTTCCACGACGTCATTCCGGCGAAAGCCGGCATCCAGTCACGAACACGCCCGCTGGCGCAGGGATGCGGCGAGCTTGCTCACCACTGCGTTCATCGCCTTGATCTGCGTCGCCGGATAGTCCAGCTCGAAGGCGGCAAGCTGCGTGCCCTTGCAGCCGGCGATTTCGCGCGAATAGAAGACGCGCTGTCCCTTGGTGCCGGAATAGGCTGCCCAGCCCGGCGTCTCGGCCTGGTAGGTGATGTTCCAGCCGGAGGTGCGGAAGCCGCCGAGGCGCATGTCGACGTCGTCCTTGAAGCTGCCGTCGAGATAGCCGCCCCAGACGGTCAGCACGACATTTCGGTCGGCGCTGCGAAAAACCTGGCCGTCACCGGCGTCCGGTTCGCCCTGTCCGGCAAAACCGGGTGGCACGGCGACCTCATAGCCATAGCGCGCGTTGAAATAGGAATCCCAGGCGGCACCGGCATGCGCCGAGGCCGGAACGGCGAGCAGAGCGGCTAGCAGCAATCGGTGCATGGCGGCCCCTGATTGGGCGCGGGCCGGGTCCGCGACGCGGCCCGCGCGACCGAGCGTCAGGCGCCCGGAATGAGGCAGGCCACGGCTAGCACGACGAAGGCCAGGGTCATGATCCAGAACGCCCAGCCGGCCAGCGGAATCCAGCCGAACCAGGCGATCAGGCCGATGATCGCGATGATCACGGCGATGATGAAGACCCATTGCGTAGGTGCGTTAAGTCTCAATTTTGCCCTCCCGACAATAAACCAGGCGAGCCTATGCCCTGGAACGAAAAACACAACCCGCCAGCGCGGGTCGGCAGGTAAGTCCTGTGTGAAACGGGGAACCTAACCAGAGCGGCGTGCCGGCGGCTGGATTCCGGCCTTCGCCGGAATGACGGCGCGGAGGGGGCAGGGCCGTGCCGATTCGGGCTTCTCCATGGTACCGCCACTCCCGCCCGCGCCGTTCCAGGCAGGACCGAGTCACACCCACCGTGTCATTCCGGCGCAGGCCGGAATCCAGCCACACACACTTGCTTGGAAGGGGCCCCCCACCCGTAGGTCTCGCCACCCTACCTGCCCACATCGCAAGTCAGGTCCAGCCGAATGGCTGGCTGGCTACACCACCACGATGCCGGAATGCTTGGCCTTTTCCTCGGGCTCGACATGGATGGTGATGGTCGCCTCGTCCACCGCCTCGCGCAGCTTGGCTTCGATGCGGTCGCAGATCTGGTGCGCCTGCTCGACCGACATCGCGCCCGGCACCACGAGGTGAAATTCGATGAAGGTCATCTTGCCCGCCTGGCGGGTGCGGATGTCATGGGCTTCGATCGCCCCCTCGGCATTGGACGAGATGATTTCGCGCAGCCGCGCCAGCTGCTTGGGATCGACCGCCACGTCCATCAGCCCCGCTGCGCTGTGGCGCAGCACCTCCCAGCCCGACCACAGCACGTTGAGCGCCACCAGGGCCGCGAGGATCGGATCGAGCACATGGATGCCCGTGATCACCGCCAGGATCACGCCGACCAGCACCCCCACGGTCGAGACCACGTCGGTATAGAGGTGCCGCCCGTCGCTTTCGAGCGCCGGCGATTTTTCCTCGCGTCCCTTGCGCACCAGCCAATAGGCCCAGCCGCCATTGAACGCCGTCGCGACAAGGCTCACCGCGATCGCCACCCCATTGATGCTGAACGGCCGCGCCGAAGTGAAGGCCTGCCAGGCTTCGTAGAGGATCAGCACCGCGGCCAGCGCGATGAACACGCCGATCACCACAGCGGAAAAATATTCGGCCTTGTGGTAGCCGTAAGGAAGGCTCGCATCGGCCGGCCGGGCGCTGAGCCGCACCGCCACCAGCGCCACGATCGCCGTCACCACATTGACCACGCTCTCGAGCGCGTCCGAATAGAGCGCAACGCTCCCCGTCAGCCATGCCGCGATCGCCTTGAGCACGAGCACGAGTATGGCGATGCCCAGGCTCGCGAGCGCGAGGCGGAGAGTGATGGCGTTGTCGGATGTCGGCATGGCGGCCCCGGCCGGACGATTCCGGCATGCACTATTCTAGGCGCGCCCTTACTAGGAGAGGATGAACGGGGCAAGTGCTTGTTCTGCAAGCGCTTTTGAGAAGCGTTCGCAGAATGCGCGGGTCATGGCCAAGCCTTTGATTGACCGGGCTGTTTCGGCCTTCTACAAGAAAAGCGTCCTGCAGCGTTCCCTCGAGGAACTGAGAAAGATGCCGGTGCGGCCGACCCAAGCCGGGGGCCAACGCCGGCGCTGAAAGGTAGATGATGACCCTTGCCCTTCCCGCCGGCACCGGCGTGATGCTGTGCGGCCATGGCAGCCGCAACCAGCGCGCCGTCGGCGAATTCGCCCGTTTGGCCGACAAGCTCCGCGAGCGCCTGCCCGGCGTGCCGGTCGAATTCGGCTATCTCGAATTCGCCAATCCGGTGCTGCATTCGGGGCTCGACCGGCTCCGCGAGCAGGGGGTGAGTCGCATCCTCGCCGCGCCCGGCATGCTGTTCGCGGCGGGCCACGCCAAGAACGACATCCCGTCGGTGCTCAACACCTATGCCGCCGCCCATCCGGGCCTCGACATCACCTATGGCCGCGAGCTCGGGGTCGACACCCGCATGCTGCGCGCCGCCGCCGACCGCATCGCCGCGGCGCTGGCGGCGGCCGATCCGGCGGTGCCCCGCGAAGAAACCCTGTTGCTCGTCGTCGGCCGCGGCGCCTCCGATCCCGACGCCAATTCCAATGTCGCCAAGGTCATGCGAATGCTCTGGGAAGGCATGGGCTTCGGCTGGGGAGAAATCGCCTATTCCGGCGTAACCTTCCCGCTGGTCGCCCCGGCGCTGCAGCACATCGCGCGGCTGGGCTACCGGCGCGTCGTGGTCTTCCCCTATTTCCTGTTCACCGGCGTGCTGGTGAAGCGCATCTACGACGCCGTGGACGAGGCGGCACTGGCCCATCCGGCGATCGAATTCCTCAAGGCCCCCTATCTCGACGACCACCCGCTGGTCATCGATACCCTCATCGACCGCATCGGCGAAATGCTGACCGGCCAGAACCTGATGAACTGCGCCATGTGCAAGTATCGCGAGCAGGTGCTGGGCTTCGAGGCCGAAATCGGGCTGAGGCAGGAGAGCCATCATCACCATGTCGAGGGCATTGGCGGCGGGCTCGAAAATTGCCCCTGCGGCGGCGATTGCGATTCCTCCTGCCGCGACGAAGCGTTCTGCAAGGCCCACGGCCTGCCCTTCACCCCGCTCCACGCCCACCCGCACGACCACGACCATGCCCTGATCCATCGCAAGGCCGCGCCGCATTTTCACGTCCACGCCGACGGTACGGCGCATGCGCATGATCATGGGGAAGGCGCGGATCACCATCACCACCCCTATCCCCACGCCAACCACCCGCTCGGCCCCAAAACCCTGCCCAAAGTGCAGGGCCGCCTGGCGCGGCGGGAGAACGACAAATGATCGGCGATTACATCCGCGATCCCGAGGAGATTTACGCCCAAAGCTTCGCCATTATCCGGGCCGAGGCGGATTTGTCGGGGGTGCCGCCGGAACTCGAGGAAATTGTCGTCCGCATGGTCCATGCCTGTGGCATGGTGGATATCGTGCCCGAAATCCGCTGGGGCGGGGAGGTTGCCGCGCAGGTCGAATTCGCGCTGCTCGAGGGCGCGGCGATCCTTTGCGACAGCGAAATGGTCAAGGCCGGCATTTCCCACAAATACCTGCCGCAGCACGTGGAACTGGTCGCCACCATCAACGACCCCGCCGTGCCGGCGCTGGCCGAAAAGCTCGGCACCACCCGCGCCGCGGCGGGCGTCGAGCTGTGGCAGCCCCGGCTGAAGGGGGCCGTGGTGGTCATCGGCAATGCACCGACGGCCCTGTTCCATCTGCTCGAACTGCTCGATCGAGGCGCCGACAGGCCGGCGGCGATCATCGCCACGCCCGTCGGCTTCGTCGGGGCCGAGGAAAGCAAGGCACAACTCGCGCTCGACCTGCACCGCGTGCCCTTCCTCACCCTGCTCGGCCGCCGGGGCGGCTCGGCCATCGCCAGCGCTGCCGTCAATGCCATCGCCCGCAACATGGAAGAGAATATCAAGCCATGACGCCCTGGCTGACCATTGTCGGGGTTGGGGCAGGGGGCGTCGAAACGCTGCCGATGCGGGAGCGCGCGCTGCTGGCTGAGGCCGAGGTGGTGCTCGGGCCGGAGCGGCTGCTTGGTGGGCTGACCCCCACCCGGCTGCCGCCACCCTCCCCTCAGGGGGGAGGGGCGATGATTGGCACGGCTGCGACAGAGAATTCCCTCCCCCTTGAGGGGAGGGATGCCGGCAGGCAGGGTGGGGGTATTCCCACGCTCGTCGCTTGGCAACCCGGCCTCCCCGCCATGCTCGAACAGATAAAGTCCCGCCGCGGCGCGCCCACAGTCGTGCTGGCGAGCGGCGATCCCATGTGGTTCGGCGTGGGTGCAACGCTGGCGAAGCATCTGCCCGCCGGCGAGATCGCCATCCACCCCGCGCCTTCGGCCTTCCAGCTCGCCGCGGCGCGGCTCAAATGGCCGCTGCAGCATGTGGCGACGCTGTCGCTCCATGGCCGGCCCGTCGAGCTGCTGCACCCGCATATCCTGCCCGGCAACCGCCTCCTCGCCTTGACCGGCGATCGCGGCACGATTGCCGCCGCCCGCGAATTGCTGCTGGCGCGCGCCTATGGCGGCTCGCGCCTTACCGTGCTCGAAAATCTCGGCGCTGCCGACGAGCGGATCACCTCAGCCGCCGCGCGCGATTTCGATCCTGCCGGCATCGGCGATTTCCATGTGCTCGCCATCGAATGCCTGCCCGATCCCGCCGCGCCGCTCCTGCCGCCTATGCCCGGCCTGCCGGATGACGCCTTCCGCCACGACGGGCAATTGACCAAGCGCGAGGTCCGCGCCGCCACCCTTGCCAGGCTCGCGCCCTTTCCCGGCGCGCTGCTCTGGGATGTGGGCGCCGGTTGCGGCTCGGTCGCCATCGAATGGATGCGGGCCGCCCGCGATGCCCGCGCCATCGCTTTCGAACGCGACGAGGGCCGTTGCGGCCTCATCGCCGCCAATGCCGCCGCCCTTGGCACGCCGGGGCTCGAGATCGTGGCCGGGGAGGCGCCGGCCGCGCTTGCCGGGCGGCCGGCACCGGATGCCGTCTTCATCGGCGGCGATGTCGCGAATGACCTGCTGTTCGAGGCCTGCTGGTCGGCGTTGAAGTCCGGCGGCCGGCTCGTCGCCAATGCCGTCACGCTCGACGGCGAAGCGGCGCTCTATGCCCGGCAGGAGCAATTGGGCGGCGAGCTGACCCGGCTCGAAATCTCCAGCCTCGACCGCATCGGCGCCGAGCGCGTGCTGCGCCCGCGCCTCGCCGTCACGCAATGGGCGGTGATCAAGCCAGGAAAGTCGCCATGAGCGCGGCACTTCATCTCATCGGCGTCGGTCCCGGCGATCCGGAACTGCTGACCCTCAAGGCCGCGCGCCGCCTCCGCGAGGCCGCCGTCATCGCCTATCCGACGACGGGTGAAAGTGGGGCAATGGCCCTCGATATCGCCCGCACCTATCTCGCGCCCGGCGCCATCCATCTGCCCGTGGCGATCCCCATGAGCCGCGAGCGCGGGCCGGCGCAGGCGGCTTATGATGCGGCCGCCGAGGCGATCATCGGTCATGTCGAGGCTGGCCGCGCCGTCGCATGGCTCTGCGAGGGCGATCCGCTGTTCTATGGTTCGGCCATGTATCTGCTGCACCGGGTCGCCGGGTGCGTAGCCGTCGAGATCGTGCCGGGCGTCAGCTCGCTCACCGCCGCTGCCGCCGTTGCCGCCCGGCCGCTCGCCGCGCGCAACGAGACGCTCAAAGTGCTGCCCGCCCCGCTCCCCGACGAGACGCTGCGCGCCGAACTGCTCGCCGCCCCCGCCGCCGCCATCATCAAGGTCGGCCGTCACTTCGACCGCATCCGGAGCTTGCTCGGGGAAACCGGCCATGCCGAGGGTGCCATCGTCGTCGAGCACGCCACTACCGCCCGCCAGCGCATCACGCCCCTCACCGCCTTCGCGCATGACGAGCGGCCCTATTTCTCGACCATCCTCTGCTATCGCGGTCGGGAGAGTTGGGGGAGGGCTGGGGGCGCATGAGGCCGGCCATCCTCACCTTCGCCGCTTCGGGCGCCGAAACGGCCCGCCGCATCGCATTGGCGACCGGCGGCATCGTCCATGCCAGCGACGACGCCAAGGCGGCATTGCCGCGTCTCTTCCGCGAAGGCCGGCCGATCATCGGCATCTGCGCCGCCGGCATATTGATCCGCCTGCTGGCCCCGCTGCTGGGAGACAAGTACGCCGAACCGCCCGTCCTTGCCGTGTCGCAGGATGGCCGCCATGTCGTGCCGCTGCTCGGCGGCCATCGCGGCGCCAACCGGCTGGCGCGCGAGATTGCCGAAATGCTGGGCGGCGAGGCGGCGCTGACCACGGCCTCGGATTCGCGCTTCGCCTTCGGCCTCGACGAGCCGCCGGAAGGCTTCGTGCTGGAGAACCTGGCCGAAGCCAAGCCGGCCATGGCGGCGCTGCTGGCCGGCGCTTCGATCAGCCTCGATGGCGAGGCACCCTGGCTCGGCGACGCTGGCTACCCGATCGCCGCCGATGGTGAGGTGAAGATCGCTGTGACCGGGCGCGCCGAAGCCGGACCGGGCCTCGTCTACCGGCCGAAGCTGCTCGTCGCCGGCATTGGCTGCGAACGCGGCACGCCGCCGGCCGAAATAATGGCGCTCCTCACGGAAACCCTGGCCGAGGCCGGTCTCTCGCCGCTGGCGCTCGCCGCCATCGCGACGGCCGAGATCAAGGCCGACGAGCCGGCCCTGCATGAGGTGGCCGCGCATTTCGGCGTGCCGCTGCGGCTCTTTTCGGTCGCCGAGCTCGATGCCGAGCGGGGCCGGCTGGCAACGCCTTCCGCCGTGGTCGAAGCCGAAATCGGCACGCCCTCGGTAGCGGAGGCCGCGGCGCTCAAGGCCGGCGAATTGCTCGTGCCCAA
>DASZUI010000104.1:0-19843 GCA_035547675.1 Devosia sp. | reverse complement strand
CCCAAGCCACCCCACCGCCTCATCCTGAGCCTGTCGAAGGATGAGCCTCGCGCGCCCAGCCCGCCGCCTACTCGCACAGCCGGTAGGTGCAGGCGGCCCCGTGGCAGCCCAGGTCGAGATGGAAATGGTCGTGGTGCAGCGCATTGGCCTCCGGGCCGAGCACCGTGGTGAAGCGCGTACAGGCATTGTCGTGCATGAAGCGCAGCGCGCGGCTGGTCGGGGCATCGGCCGAATTATAGTCGCGCCCCACCTCCAGCGTGCCGCCGTCCTCGAGCGCAAAGCCGGTGAAATCGACCGCATCCGCCCGCCCGTGCTCGGAGAGGCTGGTGTCGCCGTCCGGCGTATTGCGCGGCCGGCAGACATAGCTCTCCCCGATCTCGACCGTCTTGATCCGCGTCTTGCGCGTCGCGGCGATATAATTGTCGACCTCCGCCACCCAGGGGGCGAGGCTTTCCGCCATCTGGCAATTGACCGTCGCCGGCGCGTTGAGCGGCACCATCCGCCCATTGACCGACAGGGCGCTGAGCGACAGGGGCGATTGTTCCCGGCACTCCCCGTTGTCGTCGTCGATGGGCGGCAGCGGCTTGGCCTCGACCAGCCCCGCGATCACCGCCGGACAGGCCGTCTGGTAGAGGCGCGGCTTTTCCGTCGCGGCGGTTTGCGCCTTGCTCTGCGCCGGCGCGTGCGCAGGGGCGGCGGGCACCGGCGTTGCCACAGGCGCCGGCGGCGCCGGCCGCGGCCGCGGCAAGGGCACGACCTTGTCCGCCGCCGGGCTCGGCCGGGGCACGGGCGCGGCGAGCGCCGGGGCGGGAAGGGCGATGAGGAGCGGCAGCAGTAGCAGAGGGCGCATTGAGGGCTAACGGCCGAGGCCCGGCTGCGTTGCCTACATCTTTTCCTTGAGCCCCACTGAGACCAGCCACCAATTGACCGGATAGGCGGTGCAGAAGCCCACCAGCATGGCGATCTGCATCATGAACCAGAATTCGAGCCGCTCCGGCCCAAGCCTCACCCCGAACAGCCCGCGGAAAATGCCGAAATAGGCGATCGCCATGAAGCCATACATGCCCATCTGCCAGGCCGTCAGCGACAGCGCGTCGGCCTTGAGCGCCGCCACGATGCCGTCCCGCAGTCCGAGCCCGCGCATCGGCGCGATGGTGAAATACTGGAAGGCGATGCCGAGGACGAACGCCAGCACATAATCGGCGATCCAGGCGGCGAAGAGCTTGTCGGCGAACAGCGTGCCCCAGCCCAGCGCGACGGCGATCGCCGGCACCGCCGTGAGCAGCGCCTCCGCCGCAATGTCGCCCAGCGTGCATCCGGCGCCGCAATGCAGCGTTCCCTTGGCGACGGCCACCGGCATGGGCGGCGCCTCTCCGCCCTTCCCGTGCGGTTCGCCGCCCTCGCCGCGCGGGGCCCCGCGCCCATGCGCCAGGTAGAACCAGAGCACCAGCAGCGAGCCGAACAGCGCGGCAACCGGCCAGACCACCGCCATGATCCACATTTTCTGCGGATGGCCGGCCTCGTCCATGCCGATGAAGGCGGCGACAAGCCCGCCGACAATGAGCGACAGCGCGGACAAGAGCGTGAGCCAGGCGGGAACCATGCCTGCCCAACGCCGCCGCGGCGCAACCGTTCACCGGCGGCCGGCGCTGTTAGGCTTTCGTTCACCACCTTTGCGGGCCGCCCGCTTCCTGCTATCAGCAGCCCGCGACGCGCAGCGCGCTTCAAGGACCAGGTGGCGCGCAGCGCATGACAGGACCGGACGCGCAGCGCAAGACAGGCCCGGACCGCCGCGCAGAAAAGGCTAAATGAGCACCCCTCTCGACCATATCCGCAATTTCTCCATCGTCGCCCATATCGACCACGGCAAGTCGACCCTGGCCGACCGCCTGATCCAGATGACGGGCGGGCTCGAGGCGCGCGAGATGAAGGAGCAGGTGCTCGATTCCATGGATATCGAGCGCGAGCGCGGCATCACCATCAAGGCGCAGACCGTCCGCCTCAATTACCGCGCCCAAAACGGCGAGGACTATGTCCTCAACCTCATCGACACGCCCGGCCATGTCGACTTCGCCTATGAGGTGAACCGCTCGCTCGCCGCCGTCGAGGGCTCGCTCCTGGTGGTCGATGCCACCCAGGGCGTCGAGGCGCAGACGCTGGCGAACGTCTATCACGCCATGGAGGTCGATCACGAGATCGTCCCCGTCATCAACAAGGTCGATCTCCCCGCCGCCGACATCCCGCGCGTAAAGCAGCAGATCGAGGACGTGATCGGGCTCGACGCCTCCGACGCGCTCGAAATTTCCGCCAAGACCGGCCTCGGCGTCGACACGGTATTGGAAGCCATCGTCCACCGTCTGCCCGCTCCCAAGGGCAGCATCGACGCCCCGCTCAAGGCGCTGCTGGTCGATAGCTGGTACGATACCTATCTCGGCGTCGTGGTGCTGATCCGCGTCATCGACGGCACCATCCGCAAGGGCCAGAAGATCCGCATGATGGCCGCCGGCGCGAGCTACGAGCTCGACCGCGTCGGCGTCTTCACCCCCAAAATGGTGGAAATGGCCGAGCTCGGCCCCGGCGAGATCGGCTTCTTCACCGCGAGCATCAAGCAGGTGGCCGATACCAATGTCGGCGACACCATCACCGATGAGCGCCGCCCAACGGCTGAGCCGCTCCCCGGCTTCCGCCCGGCGCAGCCCGTCGTGTTCTGCGGCCTGTTCCCCGTCGATGCCTCGGATTTCGACGAATTGCGCGAGGCCATGGCCAAGCTCCGCCTCAACGATGCAAGCTTCAGCTTCGAAATGGAAACGAGCGCCGCCCTCGGCTTCGGCTTCCGCTGCGGCTTCCTCGGGCTGTTGCACCTCGAAATCATCCAGGAGCGCCTGAGCCGCGAATTCGACCTCGACCTGATCGCCACCGCCCCGAGCGTCATCTACGAAATGACCCTCACCAATGGCGAGGAGATCAAGCTGCACAACCCGGCCGACATGCCGGACGTGGTCAAGATCGCCGAAATCCGCGAGCCCTGGATCAAGGCGACGATTTTGACGCCCGACGAATATCTCGGCGGCATCCTGAAACTCTGCCAGGACCGGCGCGGCATCCAGCTCAACATGACCTATGTCGGCAATCGCGCCATGCTCGAATACGAGCTGCCGCTCAACGAAGTGGTGTTCGATTTCTACGACAGGCTGAAATCGATCAGCGCCGGCTATGCCAGCTTCGACTACACGCTGGGCGATTACCGCGAGGGCGACCTGGTCAAACTCTCGATCCTGGTGAACGGCGAGCCGGTCGACGCCCTCTCCATGCTGGTCCACCGCTCGGCGGCGGAGTCACGCGGCCGCCAGATGTGCGAAAAGCTCAAGGAGCTGATCCCGCCCCACCTCTTCGTCATCCCCATCCAGGCCGCCATCGGCGGCAAAATCATCGCCCGCGAAACCGTCCGGGCGCTGCGCAAGGACGTAACGGCCAAATGCTACGGCGGCGACGCGACGCGAAAGCGCAAGCTGCTGGAAGCGCAAAAGGCCGGCAAGAAGCGCATGCGGCAGTTCGGCAAGGTGGAGATTCCGCAGGAGGCGTTCATTCAGGCGCTGAAGATGGAGGATAAGTGAGGGGCGATCCGGCCGGCTCTTACGCGAACGATGACGCGAATGTAGGACGGATGCACTTCATCCACCCGTCGTTCCCGCTTGTCCACCCCGTCATTCCGGCTGATCCACCCCGTCATTCCCGCGAAAGCGGGAATCCAGTTTCCCACCGTCCCACCGGCTTGACCGACTCAGCTGAGAGCACCGTGTTTGGATCGCCGAGCGAGGAGCCTCGCATGAGCCCCACCGCTAAATATGACGCCTACGCGCGCGCCGCCTACATCCGCTTCTCGCCCGAAAGGGTCGAAGAAAGCGAAGAAGTCGCCCGCGGCATCGGCCTCGACTACGACGCCGATGGCCGCATCGTAGGCATGGAAGTGATCAACGCGTGAGCCCATCTGTCGCCGGAATTGCTGCCCGAGGCGGCTTGAGGTTTTGGGGCAGGATCGTTGCTTGCGATACCACGCGCCCAATAGGGCCATTGACCTTTGCGGCGTCGCTGAAATAGAACATAACAAGAACGCGCTCGGAAAACCTTACTTAGCAACTGCCGTGCGATTCTGCCGTTCTGGAGGGTAGGATGGCTGAAACTTCGATCGAGTGGACAGACGCGACATGGAATCCGGTAGCAGGATGTACGATCCTGAGCGCCGGATGCACGAACTGTTACGCCATGCGCATGGCCGCCCGGCTCGATGCGATGGGCATGGAAAAGTACTCAGGACTGACCCGAAAAACTGGCGGCAGAGCGAAATGGACTGGAAAGATCCGTCTTGATCGCAAGGCGCTGACAATTCCCGCTACCTGGGCGAAACCCCGCCGGGTCTTTGTCAACTCCATGTCGGACCTGTTCCATGCGGACGTGCTGCCGGAGTTCATAGCTGACGTTTGGGACGTCATGGCTGACACCCCGCAGCATACCTATCAGATTCTGACTAAGCGCCCCGACAGAATGGTCGAGATCGTGCCAAACCTGCCGAAGCTGCCGAACGTTTGGCTCGGAACAAGCGTGGAGGATGGGAAGGTACTCCATCGAATTGACGAGTTACGGCTAGTGCCGGCGGTTGTCCGATTTATCTCCTTCGAGCCGCTGATCGGCTCAGTGCGGGGCGCAAACCTCGCCGAAATTCATTGGGCGATCGTAGGTGGAGAATCTGGCCCAAACGCCCGACCTATGAATCCGGCATGGGTGGATGAGATTGAGGCCGCCTGCCGTCGGGTTGATGCAGCATTCTTCTTCAAGCAGTGGGGCGGAAAAAACAAAAAGGTGACCGGGCGCGAGCTGCGCGGGCGAACTTACGATGAGATGCCCCCAACTCGCCATAGCTATACGTCAAGTATTCCTTGACCGTTATTACTTTCTGCGATCGTGTTCCAGAACCGGCGCGGGAGCGCATGGCGAGCGACGAGCAACAGCAGATACAAGGGCTGGTTACCCGGTCCGGTAATTAATCGCACGGATTTTGCTGGTTCAACGCCTTGCTGAGCGACCAATTCTTTCCAATATTCGAAGAAAGCAACACGTCCAGCGCGCTGCGAGCGTTGCATGTCAACGTCAGTGCGCCAGCCCGGTGCAAACCGATCGAATACCGTCCCATCCTCGGTAGTATTGCGATCAAAGTTACGCTGGAGGTCCATCTGGCTCACGTGGATCAACATGTCGATGCGCTGCAACTGGGAAAGTGTGGCAATTATCTCGAAGTCAAGTGCTCCCAGGTTGTAGGGATCAAGGAAAGCGAGGTTCAATCCGCTTTTTGGCGATCGCTGCATGACCGGCAAAGCATTGTCTTTTGCAGTTCCCAGGAATGCCTCGACCGGCGCCCCTAATCGCTCAAGCCGAGTTTTGGCCGCCGCAAGTCGCTCACGGTGTGTGTCGCCAATAATCACGCGAGAGAAGGGAGAGCCGCTTTCCACACTCTTGCGCCAGGCGGCAACGCATCCACCGTCTACAAATTCTCCGGTGCCCTTAATTTTCGCCCTGCCAGGCCCGCAAAACAAGTCGATGTAAGCAGCACCTCCGCTCCCCTGGGGCGGGATATACTTCCTGCGAGTCGCTGAACAAATTTGAATGTAGTCGCACAAGAGCTTGTGCTTATCGGCCACCCATTCGCGAACTTCCTCAGCCGGAAGCCCGTCGTCGCCATTGACCAAATCTCCCAATTTGCTCCCCCACGGCACTTAGCTACGCCCGATCAGTACCACGTAGACCTTGCTATTTCCCATTGCTTGCTGCGTAGATTGATCGGCAGAAGCGGAAAGGGGCCTTGCCTTGGGGACGAAAAGTCTACTTCCAGCCAAAGCCAAACTTACTCCCGTCCCCTCCGCCCGGCACTATCTCCCACCCATCCCCTCGCCAAACGCGAGGTCGCCACCAACGGCTGATGGGGGAGGTTGGGTGGGGTGGGAGTCGTCCGGCCTCAGGTTTTGCTCACCGTCGGCCGCCTTTGGTCCTTTAAGGAAGCCGCCGCGCCGGAGCCCTCGTCTCGCGCGCGAGCCTAGAGCCGATAGCGGGGATTGAGCGGGCTTTCCGGGTTGACGTCATAGTCGACCTGCTTGACGCAGCTCTGCGACCGTTCGTGGCGGTCGCCGGCGTGCCAGGGGCCGTCGCGCAGGACGATGTCGCCGATCTCGTCGAGATACAGGCAGCGCCAGCGCGTCTCGGGCCCGGCGAGCGGCCGCGAGCTCCGGCCGCCGAACTGATAGGCGAGCATCACCTCGCGGCGCTCGCTCGTGCCGAGCACGACCGGGCAGATTTCGCGGCGCAGCCCCTTATAGGTGCAGATCACCTGCCGTCGCGTACGCATCGCCGCGACAATGAGATCATAGGCGCGGCTCATCCATCGCTCCTCCTGGCTGCCGAGCCCGAACCCCGCCGTTCCCGGCGCATCGCAGCGCTCAGGCGCCCCGCGGCCTGGGCTCGATCAAATCCCATTTGTTGCCATACAAGTCCTCGAAGACCGCCACCGTGCCATAGTCCTCCCGCCGCGGCGCTTCGAGGAATTTCACGCCGGCCGCCGTGAAAGCCGCAAAATCCCGCTCGAAATCGTCGGTCTCGAGAAAGAAGCCAACGCGGCCGCCCGTCTGCCGGCCGATCGCGGCCTGCTGTTCGCCCCCGCGCGCCTCGGCGAGCAGCAGCCGTGCGCCGCGTCCGCCCTCCGGCGCCACCACCACCCAGCGCTTGCCGCCGCCGAGCTCGGTGTCCTCGAGGAGGCTGAAGCCGAGCCGCCCGCAATAAAAGGCGATCGCCTCGTCATAGCCGGCGACCACCAGCGTCACCATGGCCAATCCTGCCATTCCGCTCTCCCGTCATCGTGACCTGCTGCCCCCCGCCGGGACGGCCCGGCGGAGCAATTCCCATTGCGCCGTCAGGGAAAACAAGCTTTGTTCAATCCAAGCTGCGGGCTTAGGGAACAGGTACCGCGGCGCAACAAGTCAGGGAGTTAGCAATGCGATTCATGAAAACCCTGCTGGTCGCCTCGGCCCTCGCCGTGGCGCTGGCGGGCGGGGCCTATGCCAAAACGCTGGTCTATTGCTCGGAGGGCTCGCCCGAAGGCTTCGATCCGGCCGCCTACACCGCCGGCACCACTTTCGATGCCTCCTCGCGCCCGGTCTATAGCCGCCTCGTCGAGTTCAAGCCCGGCGAAACCACTGTGATCCCCGGCCTGGCCGAAAGCTGGGACATCGCGCCCGACGGCCTCTCCTACACCTTCCACCTGCGCCATGGCGTGAAATTCCAGACCACGGACTTTTTCACGCCCACCCGCGGGCTCACCGCCGATGACGTGGTGTTCTCCTTCGAGCGCCAGCTCGACAAGACCAATCCCTGGTATTCCTACACCAGCGGCATCTCCTATGATTATTTCGTGTCCATGAGCCTGCCGACCGAAATCAAATCGGTCGAGAAGGTCGACGACTACACGGTCAAGTTCACGCTCAATTCGCCCGACGCCGCCTTCCTTGCCGATCTCGGCATGGATTTCGCGTCCATCATGTCCAAGGAATATGCCGATTCGCTCGCCAAGGCGGGCAATCAGGCGCAGCTGAACCAGAAGCCGCTGGGCACCGGCCCCTTCATCTTCGTCGACTACCAGCAGGATGCGGCCATCCGCTACAAGGCCAACCCGGACTATTTCGGGCCCAAGCCCAAGATCGACGACCTCGTCTTCGCCATCACGCCCGACGCCTCGGTGCGCGCGCAGAAGCTGAAGGCGGGCGAATGCGACATCATTCCCTATCCGAACCCGGCCGACATCGCCGATCTCAAGGCCGATCCCGACCTGACGGTCGAGACCCAGCCGGGCCTCAACGTCGCCTATCTCGCCTATAACACCAAGCAGCCGCCCTTCGACAAGCCCGAGGTGCGCCGCGCGCTCAACCAGGCCTTCAACCGCGACGCCATCATCCAGGCGGTCTATGGCGGCAACGCCGTCCCGGCGGTGAATCCCATCCCGCCCACCATGTGGGGCTATAACAAGGACACCAAGAACGAGGACTACAATCCCGACGCCGCCAAGCAGGCGCTGGCCGCCGCCGGGGTCACCAATCTCAGCCTCAAGATTTGGGCCATGCCCGTCTCGCGCCCCTATAATCCCAATGGCAAGCGCATGGCCGAGCTGATGCAGGCCGATCTCGCCAAGATCGGCGTCAACGCGACCATCGACACCATGGACTGGGCGCAATACCTCAAGGCGCTCGGTGCCGTGGATCGCGACGGCGCCATGCAGGCCGGCTGGACGGGCGACAATGGCGACCCGGACAATTTCTTCGCCGTGCTGCTCGGCTGCGACGGCGTGCCGGGCAACAACAAGGCCAATTGGTGCGACAAGGACTTCGACGCCCTGATCAAGAAGGCCAAGGAGACCTCCGACCAGTCCGAGCGCGCCAAGCTCTACGAGCAGGCCTCGGTCATCTTCAAGCAGCAGGCGCCCTGGTTCACCATCGCCCACTCCCAGGTGTTCATGCCGATGAGCAAGAAGGTCACCGGCTATGTCATGAGCCCGCTCGGCTACCACGCTTTCGACAACGTCGACAAGGCGGAGTGACGGAAGCGGCAGCGGTGGTCGGGCTCGCCGCTGCCTTACGAATTGAGCGGAACGATGCCGCCGGTCCCCTCCCCCTTGAGGGGAGGGTGGCGGCAGCCGGGTGGGGGTGAGCCATGAGCGCCGGCGCTCGCGGAAGGCACCCCCACCCTTGATCCCTCCCCTCAACGGGGAGGGAGACGAGGCGGCGAGGGCCGTGCTTGTGGCCCATCCTTCGCCCTTCGACGACATCAATAAGGCGGAGTGATCCAGCGGAATAGCCCTCGCCCCTCTGGGGAGAGGGCGCCCGGCAGGGCGGTGAGGGGCT
This sequence comes from Devosia sp., assembly GCA_035547675.1. Taxonomy (GTDB): domain Bacteria; phylum Pseudomonadota; class Alphaproteobacteria; order Rhizobiales; family Devosiaceae; genus DASZTU01. The sequence continues at coordinate 10,907 of DASZUI010000104.1, read as the reverse complement.
TCGGAGCGACCCGGAGGGGCAAATCGCTCCGGTGGATCGATTTGAGCGGAGAAGGCCTCGGTAGAGGCGCCGGCACGACCTGCGCGCGTGAACCCCTCACCCCGACCCTCTCCCCAGAGGGCGAGGGGGCCACGCCGCCAAGGCGGCGCTGGGCCCATCCTTCGCCCTTCGACGGGCTCAGGGGGCTCAGGATGAGGTCGTGCTGCTGGAGGTGCCGGAGCCAAACTCACCGACCTCATGGTGAGCTTGTCGAACCATGGGCAGCGCGTGCTCTACCTGCCCACAACGAAAATCAGGTCCAGCCGCATGGCTGGTTGCCGCGTAGAGATAATGGGTGCATTACCGCCGAAATGCTGAGTTTTCTCCCCCAAAGGCAGACCTTCGCCGGCCCGACGTCGATGAGCCGGGCCGGCCGCTCCCGACCCGGCGGTCGCGAAAAATCGGGTCCGGCCGAATGGCTGGCGCGGCCATGCTGACTTTCTTCCTCAAGCGCCTCGCCCTTCTCGTTCCGACGCTGATCGGCATCTCGATCGTCTCCTTCGGGCTGATCCGCATCCTCTCGGTCGACCCCGTGAGCCTGCTCTCCGGCGAGCACGACATGAGCCCGGAGCGCCATGCCGAGCTGATGCACCAGTTCGGCCTCGACCGCCCGCTCTGGGAGCAATACCTCTCCTATGTCGGGGGCGTGCTGCACGGCGATTTCGGCGTCTCCATCACCACCAAGACGGCGGTGCTGAAGCAGTTCCTGACGCTGTTTCCGGCCACGCTCGAGCTGTCGGTCTGCGCCATGCTGCTGGCCATCCTGATCGGCATTCCCGCCGGCATCTTCGCCGCCGTCAAGCGCGGCTCCTGGTTCGACCAACTGGCGACCGGCACGGCGCTGGTGGGCTATTCCATGCCCATCTTCTGGTGGGGCCTGCTGCTCATCATCGTCTTCGCCGGCGGGCTGCACTGGACGCCCGTCTCCGGCCGCATCGACCTGCAATATTTCTTCAAGCCGGTGACCGGCTTCATGCTCATCGACAGCCTGCTTTCCGGCCAGAAGGGCGCCTTCCAGTCCGCCGTCTCGCACCTCGTCCTGCCGGCCATCGTGCTCGGCACCATTCCGCTCGCCGTCATCGCGCGCCAGACCCGTTCGGCCATGCTCGAGGTCCTCGGCGAGGATTATGTGCGCACCGCCCGTTCCAAGGGCCTGCCGCCGCGCGCCGTGATCGGGCTTCACGCCTTCCGCAACGCGCTGATCCCGGTAGTCACCACCATCGGCCTGCAGGTCGGCATGCTGATGGCGGGCGCCGTGCTCACCGAAACCATCTTCTCCTGGCCCGGCGTCGGCAAATGGATGATCGACGCGATCGGCCATCGCGACTATGCCGTGGTGCAGGGCGGGCTGCTCATCATCGCCGTCATCGTCATGCTGGTGAACCTCGTGGTCGATTTGCTCTACGCCGTGATCAATCCCCGGGTCAGGGCGCGCTGATGGCCGATCTCGAAATTTCGCCGCCCACCGAAACCAATGCCGAAAGCGCCGAGGAAGTGGCGCTGCCGGCCGCCGGCCGCCTCGGGCCGCTCGCCGAGTTCTGGCATTATTTCGCCCAGTCCAAGGGGGCGGTGCTCGGCCTCGCGGTCTTCCTGCTGCTGATCCTCATGGCGATCTTCGCGCCCGTGATCGCGCCCTATGACGCGACCCAGCAGTTCCAGGACAAGATCCTGCTGCCCCCCGCCTGGCTGCCCGGCGGCACCATGGCCTTCCCGCTCGGCACCGACGCGGTGGGCCACGATATGCTCTCCCGCCTGATGAACGGCGCCCGCTATTCGCTGATCATCGGCTTCATCGTGGTGGCCATGTCGCTGGTCTGCGGCGTGGTGCTGGGGCTCTTGGCCGGCTATTTCCGCGGCTGGGTCGATGTCGTCGTCATGCGCATCATGGACATCATCCTCAGCTTCCCGTCCCTGCTGCTGGCGCTGGTGCTGGTGTCGGTGCTGGGGCGCGGCCTGTTCAACGCCATGATCGCCATCGCCATCGTGCTGCAGCCGCATTTCGCCCGGCTGACGCGCGCCGCCGTCATGGCCGAGAAGAACCGCGAATATGTGATCTCGGCGCGCGTCGCCGGCGCCGGGCATTTGCGGCTGATCCTGCTGACGATCCTGCCCAATTGCCTCGCCCCGCTGATCGTGCAGGCGACGCTGAGTTTTTCCAACGCCATCCTCGAGGCGGCCGCGCTCGGCTTCCTGGGGCTGGGCGCCCAGCCGCCGACACCGGAGTGGGGCACCATGCTCGCCGACGCCCGCGATCTGATCCTGCGCGCCTGGTGGGTGGTGACCTTCCCGGGGCTTGCCATCCTCATCACCGTGCTCGCCATCAATCTCATGGGCGACGGCCTGCGCGACGCGCTCGATCCCAAGCTCAAGCGGAGCTGAGCATGACCCCGAAAAGTGGCCTCCGGTTTTCGGACCTGGTCATGCGGAGCGGGCGCATGACCCCGAAAAGTGGCCTCCGGTTTTCGGACCGGGTCATGCGGAGCTAGCAGGTGGACTCGGCGCTTATCGCGGTCATCGGCGCCCTGGTCGGCATTCTGCTGACCAATGGCATCAAGCTGGTGCTGGACGCGCGGGCCCGAACCGAACGGGTGAGGGACATCCAGACGGCGCTGCGGGCCGAGATCAGAAGCCACCGGCGCGCCTTAGAGGTTTTCTTGGATGACGAGCGGGCCGAGCAGGCGATCGCCGGCATCGCTAATGGGCCGGATGTCACGCCGTTCGTGCCCCGCGAGATCTCGCCCTTTGTCTTCGAGGCAGTCGTCGGCGACATCCATATCCTGCCGGGCGCCGTGATCGATCCGATCGTGCTTTACTACCGGCAATGGCAGACCCTGGCGGCGACCATAGAGGACATGCGGGAGCCGAGCTTCCGCGAGCTTGCACAGCCGCGCAAGGCTGCCGTCTACCGGGATTATCTGGCTGTTGGAGCCTACGCGGTCGAATTGGCCAAGGATGCCGTCGATGCGATCAATTTATCGCTGAGCCACAAAGGAGAGGCTTAATATGAAGGCTTCATCCCCGTCGGCCCGGTCAGCGGCTTCAGATGCTTGGGCAGGGTCAGCGGTTCGACCTGCCGGCGTCCGGCCGGCTTTTCCTTGCCGGCTTCCTTGTCCTTGGACTGGACCTGTAGAGCGGTGCGGGCCATGACCATGCCTTTCCTTCGACACCTCGAATATAGCGCGCGGCTTCCGCGCATTCAACGCGCCACTGTGCGGGACCTGCCATGCCCCTGCTCGAAATAAAAAATCTCTCCGTCACCTTCGACACCCGCTCCGGCCCGTTCCGGGCGGTGGAAGGCTTCGATCTCGCCATCGAGCCCGCCGAAGTGGTGGCGATCGTCGGCGAATCCGGCTCCGGCAAATCGGTGGCCATGCTCGCCGTCATGGGCCTGCTGCCGGCCTCCGCCACCGTCACTGCCGACCGGCTGGCCTTCGAGGGCCATGACATGCTGGCCATGAGCCCGCGCGAGCGCCGGAAAATCATCGGGCGCGACATCGCCATGATCTTCCAGGAGCCGATCGCCAGCCTCAATCCCTGCTTTACCGTCGGCTTCCAGATCAAGGAAATGCTGCGCCGCCACACCGGCCTCGACCGCGAGGCGCGCCAGAAGCGGGCGGTGGAGCTCCTCGGCATGGTCGGCATCGCCGAGCCCGAAAGGCGGCTCCGCGCCTTCCCGCACCAGCTTTCGGGCGGCATGAGCCAGCGCGTCATGATCGCCATGGCGACTTCCTGCAATCCCAAGCTGCTGATCGCCGACGAACCCACCACGGCGCTCGACGTCACCATCCAGGCGCAGATCCTCGAATTGCTGTCGGACCTGCAGCGCGACGAGAACATGGCGCTGGTCCTCATCACCCACGACATGGGCGTCGTCGCCGAAACCGCCGAGCGGGTCATCGTGCAATATGCCGGTAAGCAGGTGGAGCGGCAGGGCGTGCGCGAGCTCTTCCGCTCGCCGCACCATCCCTATACCGCCGCGCTTCTCGCCGCGCTGCCCGACCGCGCCCGGGGCGCGCGCCTGCCCTCCATCCCCGGCATGGTACCGGGGCAGGGCGACCGGCCCGCCGGGTGCCTGTTCAATCCGCGCTGCCCCTATGCCGACGACAAATGCCGCGCCGTGCCGCCGCCGGTGCAGCCGGCGCTGGGCGCCGCGCTCTGCCATTATCCGCTCAATACCGCTGTCGAGGCCCTGTCATGACGGCGCTGATCACCGCCGAGCATCTTCAGCGCGATTACGAGGTGGCGCGCGGCCCCTTCTCCGGGTCGGCCACGCTGCGCGCCGTGGCCGATGCGACCTTCACGGTCGAGGAGGGCACCACCCTCGCCATTGTCGGCGAATCCGGCTGCGGCAAATCCACCCTGGCGCGCCTCCTCACCATGATCGAGCCGCCCTCGGGCGGCGCGCTCACCATTGACGGCCGCGACGTCACCGCCGGCCGGCATGAGGATTTGCGGGCGCTGCGCTCCACCGTGCAGATCGTCTTCCAGAACCCCTATGGCTCGCTCAATCCGCGGCACAAGATCGGCGCCATCCTCGAGGAGCCGCTGAAGATCAACACCGCGCTCTCCGCCGCCGGGCGGCGCGAGCGGGCGCTCGGCATGCTGGCCGAGGTGGGCCTCCGCCCCGAGCATTACGACCGCTACCCGCACATGTTCTCCGGCGGCCAGCGCCAGCGCATCGCCATCGCCCGCGCCCTCATGCTGGAGCCGAAAATCCTGGTGCTCGACGAGCCGGTTTCGGCCCTCGACGTCTCCATCCAGGCGCAGATCCTGAACCTGCTCGCCGACCTGCAGGAAAAGCGCGGCCTGACCTATGTGTTCATCAGCCACGCCCTCGCCGTGGTGCGCCATGTCGCCGACAATGTGATGGTGATGTATCTCGGCCGCGGGGTGGAAATCGCGCCGAGCGAGACCCTGTTCTCGGCCCCGCGCCACCCCTATACCCAGGCGCTGCTGGCCGCCACGCCCATCGCCGATCCCGAGCGACGCGGCCGGCGCACGCGGCTCGGCGGCGAACTGCCCTCGCCCTTCAATCCGCCGCCGGGCTGCCCTTTCCATCCGCGCTGCCCGTTCGCCAATGAGCGTTGCCGCACCGAGCGGCCGGAATTGAAGCTCTATGGAGAAACCCGCGCCGCCTGCCACGGCGTCGAAGAAAACCGGATCCCCGCCCCGGCGGCGCCGCCGCTCGATGCGACGGTGTCGGCGGTGTGAGGATGCGGCATCGGTCCGGCGCCCAGAGGGCGCGCCGGCCCGCTCACTTGTTGTGCTGGTCCATATAGCTCTTGGTGTGGTGGTGCACCTCGCCGTTCTCGTCGCGATATTCGCGCGACTTCAGCGAGGCGTCCTCCGAGCCGCTGCTCTGCCCGGACCGGCCCGAGGCGCTGTGCGTCCCTGAGTTGCTGCCGGAATGGCTCTGGCTCGAATGGCTCTGGCTGCCATGGCTCTGCGAGCCGGCATGCGAGCCGCTATGCGAACCCGGGCTGGCGCTCTTGCCCTCATGGTCCTTGGTGTGGGGATAAGGCTCCTGGCTGTCTTTATGGCCGTGCTTGCCCGTCCCCTGCTCATGGTCAGTAGGCATTCATACTCTCCTATTCGGGTTCGACCGCGATCCATGGCGGTCCTCCGAAAAACCCAGCGTCACCCGCAAGGTTTCGTCATTGTGAAGAGCAGTGCAGCCTAGAGCGTTTTCAGGAAAAGTGGTTCCACTTTTCCGGTTCGAAAACGCGACAACTCAAGAACCTAGAGCTCACGTTCTGATGCAATCAGAACGTGAAATGCTCTAGCGCCCGGCCCTGACGCAGTCGGCGCAATGGCCGCGGATTTCGATGGTGGTGCGCTCGCTGGCAAAGCCGGTCGACCGGCTCCAGGCGCCGAGCCGCTCCTCGACCACGTCGTCGGCGAATTCGTCCACCCGCCCGCAGCTCTCGCAGATGGCGAAGGCGGCGAGCCCCTCATGGTCGCCATGCGCCTGTTTGTCGCGGGCATGGGCGCAGGCGACGAAGGCGTTGAGCGATTCCAGCCGATGCACCAGCCCCAGCGCCACCAGCCGGTCGAGCGCCCGATAGATCTGCAGCGGCGCCTTGATGCCCTCGCCCCGCACCTGGTCGAGTATGCCATAGGCGGAGAGCGGCCCGGTCGCCGTGCTCAGGGCGCCGAGGACGAGGTTCTGGTTGCGGGTCAAGTCGTGCGTTTCGGCCATGGCTTCAAAATAGGGCGCCGCGCCGCCGGTTGCAAACGCGCGTCAACCGAACGGCCCCTTGAAGATGAATACCGCCCCCGCCGCGATCAGCGCGAAGCCGATGAAATGGTTGAGCGTCAGCTTTTCGCCCAGCACCACGATGGCGAAGCCGACGAACACGGTAATCGAAATGATCTCCTGGATCGCCTTGAGCTCGGCCCCCGAATAGGTGCCGTAGCCGATCCGGTTGGCCGGCACCGCGAGGCAATATTCGAAGAACGCGATCCCCCAGCTGATCACCACCGCCGCCCAGGTCGCCGCATTGGGGAATTTGAGCTGGCCATACCAGGCGGTGGTCATGAACAGGTTCGAGCAGCAGAGCAGCAGGATCGGCAGGACGGCGGAGGGCGAAAACTGCATGAAGGACAACTCGGTTGGGCGGTGTCGGGAGTGGATTCCGGCCTGCGCCGGAATGACGGGATGCGTGGCGCGGCCTTGCCCCTCCCCGACGTCATTCCGGCGGAGGCCGGAATCCAGCAACATGCGCTACCCCTTCCGTCAAGCCCCACCCGTGTCGTTGCCGTAGCGCGCGTGGCCCATCCTTCGACAAGCTCAGGATGAGGTCGTGGAGGTTGAGACGTGCTACTCCTCCCACCTCATGGTGAGGTGGGAGCGAAGCGACCCTCGAACCATGGGCAGCGCGCGCAACGGAAGGCCCCCTCACCCGGATTGCTGGCGCAATCCGACCTTTCCCCCAAAGGGAGAGGTGATCGCGAGGCGAGGCGGTGCCGTATCTTCACCTCTCCCTCTGGGGGAGAGGTCGCCGCGTAGCGGCGGGTGAGGGGGCCTTCTCTCCCAAGATTTCGCCTTGCCGCGCATGCCCGCCCCATGCGATCCATACCCCGTCGGTTCCTTATCAAGGACCAACAGGGAATGGGGTGACGAACGGAGCGCGCTCAGGAAAAGTGGTCTTCCGGTTTTCCGGTTCGAGCGCGAGACCAAGTCGCGCGCTCAGGAAAAGTGGTCTTCCGGTTTTCCGGTTCGAGCGCGTGACCAAGTAGAATTCCCCGGCTGCCCCCGCAACTGTGAGCGGTAAGCCTGCCTCGAAGGCCACTGGAGCCCGAGCGGTCTCAGCAAAAGTGGATGGCACTTTTGCGTTCGAGACCGCGACCACTGGAAACTCCGGTCTCAGCAAAAGTGGATGGCACTTTTGCGTTCGAGACCGCGACCACTGGAAAGCTCCGGGAAGGCGAGGCCGGCGGCAAAGATACCGCGAGCCAGGAGACCTGCCGACATCATCCGGGCAAAACGCCCAGGCTCCTGCGCTTACGGAGGGTTCGCGCCATGACGACTGCAGCGGCAAGTGCCGAAAAGATTCCCGTTTCCGTCATCACCGGCTTTCTCGGTGCCGGCAAGACGACGCTGGTCCGCCACGTCCTCGGCCACGCCAAGGGCAAGCGGCTGGCGCTCATCATCAATGAATTCGGCGAATTGGGCGTCGATAAATCCGTGCTGGCCGCCTGCGGCGAGGAAACCTGCCGCGAGGAAGACATGATCGAACTCGCCAATGGCTGCATCTGCTGCACCGTGGCCGAGGATTTCATTCCGACCATGAGCGAGCTCCTGGCCCGCCCGGACCGGCCGGATCACATCATCATCGAAACCTCCGGCCTCGCTTTGCCGCAGCCCTTGATCCGCGCCTTCAACTGGCCCGAGATCAAATCCGGCGTCACCATCGACGGCGTCGTCACCGTCGTGGATGCCGCCGCCCTCGCCGAAGGCCGCTTCGCCGCGGACGAGAATGCGGTGGCCGAGCAGCGCCGGGCCGATGCCATGCTCGATCACGCGACCCCGCTGGGCGAGCTCTTCGCCGACCAGCTCGTCGCCGCCGACCTCCTCGTGGTCAACAAGACCGATCTGGTCGATCCGGCCATCCTCGCCGAAGTCGAGGCAGAGCTGCGGGCCAGGATGCGCCCCGGCACCGGCATCGTCCGCGCCGCCCACGGCCATGTCGATGTCCAGGCGCTGCTCGGCCTCGGCCTAGCGACCGAGGACAACCTCGCCGGCCGCGACTCCGCGCATGAGCTGGAGCATGGCGGGGAAGGCCACGAGCACGACGATTTCGATTCCGTCTCGCTCACCCTGCCGCCGATGCCCAGGGACCGCCTCGTCGCCGCCATCGAGGAGACCATCCGCGCCCACGACATTCTCCGCCTCAAGGGGTTCGCGGCCATTCCCGGCTCGCCCATGCGGCTTGCCATCCAGGCCGTCGGCCCGCGCCTGTCCGCCTATTTCGACCGGCCGTGGAACGAGGGCGAAAGGCGCGAAACGGCCCTGGTGGTGATCGGCGAAAGCCCGCTCGCCCGCGACGCCATCGCCGAAAGCCTCCGGCGCGCGGCCGCCTAGATGTCCGGCTCGAAATCAGGGAAGGGACCCCTCACCCCGGCCTTCGGCCGGACCTCTCCCCGACGGGGGGAGGAACAGGTCGTGCCGCATCATTCCTCTCCCGGTCGGGGAGAGGTCCCGGCAGGGGGTGAGGGGGCCCTCCGCCCGCTCGAGGACGCCCGCTGATGCACCTGCTCGCCGCACAGGCGGGGGCCATGCAGCAGGAGGGCGAGGCGATCGATCTCGGCCAGACGCCGGGCGACATCGTCTTCGCCTCCTCCGCCGACAGCGAGCTCGCCCTGCTCGCCGCCGCCGCCGACCGCGCGACCTATGATGGCCTCCGCCTCGCCAATCTGCTGCGCCTCTCGCACAATCTGTCGGTCGATCTCTGGCTGGACAAAACCGTCCGCCACGCCCGCCTCGCCGTTATCCGCCTGCTCGGCGGCCCGGCCTATTGGCCCTATGGCACCGACGAACTGACGGCGCTCGCCGGGCAGGGCGTCCGCGTGGCCCTCTTCCCCGGCGAACCCCAGCCCGACGCCATCCTGCGCGACCGCTCCACCATTCCGCCCGAGGACTGGGACAAGCTCTTCGCACTGCTGGCGGCCGGCGGCGCGGAGAACGCCGAGGCGGCGCTGGCCGCAATGCGGGCATTGGCGGAGGGCAGGGCGGTTGCGGCTGTCCCGACCAATCTGCCACGCGTCGGCGTCTGGACCCCCACCCGGCTGCCGCCACCCTCCCCTCAAGGGGGAGGGGCGATAAATGGCGCCGCAGTGCCACATCGTTCCCTCCCCCTTGAGGGGAGGGATGCCGGCAGGCAGGGCGGGGGTACCCGCAACGCGCGCCATGCCCGCCCTCAAAAAAACATCCGCCGCGCCCGCGATCTCCGCCAGCTCGCCACCCCTGCCGAACGAATCCTCTGGCGCGCCCTCCGCCAGTTCGCCCCTCTGGGTTATCACTTCCGCCGCCAGGTCCCGATCGGCCCCTATTTCGCGGATTTCGCCTGCCACAACCCAAAGCTGGTTATCGAACTCGACGGCGACACGCATGCCGGCGCCGAAGCCTACGACCGGAGGCGAGACGCCTTTCTCCAGCGTGCCGGTTATGAGGTTCTTCGCGTCACCAATCGCGATGCGATGAGCAACGTCGAAGGCGTGGTCGTATCGGTACAGGCCCTGCTCGATGAGCTGCGCGCGCGGCCCGCTCCCACCCTGCCTGCCGGCATCCCTCCCCTCAAGGGGGAGGGAACGTTGTGGCACGGCCGTACCATCCATAGCCCCTCCCCCTTGAGGGGCTTCGAAGGGAAGAAAAATCGCTCCGGTGGAGCGATTTCCCTGAGAAGGCCGCGGCAGCGGCAGGGGGGGCGGCAGCCGGGTGGGGGTACCCGTCCTCACACCACCGCAATCCCCATCCTCTTCTACCGCGCCCTGCTCGACGGCGCCGGGGCCGCCGTGGTCGAAGCCCTCGCAGCTTCCCTCGAAGCCCGCGGTCTCACCCCGCTCCCCCTCTTCGTCTCCTCCCTGAAGGAACCCGAAGCCGTCGCCTTCGTGCAAAGAACCTTCGCCCAAAACCCTCCCGCCGCCATCCTCAACCTCACCGGCTTCGCCCTCGGCCTCGATGGCCTGCCGGCGGCACAAAACCCCTTCGCCTCGACCGACGCCCCGGTGATCCAGCTCGTCCAGGGCGGCCGGCCGGCGGCGCTCTGGGCCGCGGACATGCAGGGCCTTTCGCCCAAGGACCTCGCCATGCAGGTGGTGATGCCGGAGCTCGACGGGCGCATCGGCGGCATATTGGTGGGCCACAAGGCCGAGGCCCTTTGGCACGCCCGCACGCAATGCCCGCTCACCGCCTTCGCCCCCGAGCCCGAGGGCATCGCCCGCGCCGCCGACCTCGCCGCCAATTGGATGCGCCTGCGCGCCACCCCGCGCGCCGAGCGCCGCGTCGCCATCGTCCTCGCCAATTACCCGATCCGCGACGGCCGCCTCGCCAACGGCGTCGGCTACGACGCCCCGGCCTCCACGCTGGAGATCTTGCGGGTGCTGGGGGAGGCGGGGTACGGCGTGGGTACCCCCACCCGGCTGCCGCCACCCCTGCCGCTGCCGCGGCCTTCTCAGGGAAATCGCTCCACCGGAGCGATTTTTCTTCCCTTCGAAGCCCCTCAAGGGGGAGGGACGACAAATGGCACGGCGGTGCCGCATCATTCCCTCCCCCTTGAGGGGAGGGATGCCGGCAGGCAGGGTGGGGGTCACGATCTCCCCGACACCGCTGCCCTAATTACCCTCCTCCAATCCGGCCCCACCAACGC
>DASZUI010000103.1:0-4649 GCA_035547675.1 Devosia sp. | reverse complement strand
GCGCCCGAATATGGCGCAACCTGCGGCTTCTTCCCGATCGACCGCGAGACGATCACCTATCTCAAGGCGACCGGCCGCGCCGACGAGCGCGTGGCGCTGGTCGAGGCCTATGCCAGGGCGCAGGGCATGTTCCGCGAGGATACGGCGCCCGATCCGGTCTTCACCGATACGCTCGAGCTCGACCTTTCGACCGTGGTGCCGTCGCTGGCCGGGCCGAAGCGACCGCAGGACCGCGTGGCGCTGACCGATGCGGCGCCGGCCTTCGCCAAGGCCGTGGAAGGCATTCGCGGGGGCCCGCGCGACCCCGAATCGGAGCCGCGCTCGGTGGGCGAATCCCGCTATGTGGGCGAGGGCGCGACGGGCGTCGAGGATGTGGTGGAAGGCCATGCCGTGGCGGGGCGGGATTTCCGGCTCAATGACGGCGATGTGGTGATCGCGGCGATCACCTCCTGCACCAATACTTCGAACCCTTCCGTGCTGGTCGCGGCGGGCCTTCTGGCGCGCAAGGCGCGGGCGCTGGGCCTCCGGCCCAAGCCCTGGGTCAAGACCTCGCTGGCGCCGGGCTCGCAGGTGGTGACCGAATATCTCACCAAATCGGGCCTGCAGGACGATCTCGACGCCATCGGCTTCAATACCGTCGGCTATGGCTGCACGACCTGCATCGGCAATTCCGGGCCGCTCGACGAGGAAATCTCGAAGTGCATCTCGGACAACGACATCGTCGCGGTCTCGGTGCTCTCGGGCAACCGCAATTTCGAGGGACGCGTGAACCCGGACGTGCGGGCGAACTACCTCGCCTCGCCGCCGCTGGTCGTCGCCTATGCGCTGCTCGGCAAGATGACGAAGAACATCACCACCGAGCCGCTCGGGACCTCTACGGACGGGCGTCCGGTTTATTTGAAGGACATCTGGCCGAGCTCGGCGGAGATCGCCGATGTGGTCCGGCAGTCGATCAACACCTCGATGTTCCGCACGCGGTATGGCGATGTGTTCAAGGGCGACGCCCGCTGGCAGGGGATCAAGGTGGAAGGCGGGGAGACCTATCGCTGGAACTCCTCCTCGACCTATGTGCAGAACCCACCTTATTTCGAGGATATGTCGCTGACGCCCAAGCCGATCACCGACATCGAAAATGCCAAAGTGCTGGCACTCTTCCTCGATTCGATCACGACTGACCACATCTCCCCGGCCGGCTCGTTCAAGGCGTCGACGCCGGCGGGCGAATATCTCGTCGAGCGACAGGTGAAGCCGATCGACTTCAATTCCTATGGCGCGCGCCGCGGCAACCACGAAGTCATGATGCGCGGCACCTTCGCCAATATCCGCATCAAGAACCAGATGCTGCAGGGCGTAGAAGGCGGCTTCACCAAGGGGCCGGACGGGCAGGTCGTGCCGATCTATACCGCGGCCATGGCCTATAAGGCGCAGGGCACCCCGCTGGTGGTCTTCGCCGGCAAGGAATATGGCACCGGCTCCTCGCGCGACTGGGCGGCCAAGGGCACGAATCTGCTCGGCGTGCGCGCCGTGGTGGCGCAGAGCTTCGAGCGCATCCACCGCTCCAACCTCGTCGGCATGGGCGTGCTACCGCTGGTCTTCACCGACGGCGCGTCGTGGCAGTCGCTGGGGATCACCGGCGACGAGACCATCTCGATCCACGGGCTTACCGAACTCAGCCCGCGCAAGACCATTCCGCTCGAAATCGCCTATGCCGATGGGCGCAAGGAAAGCGTTCCGGTGCTGGTCAGGATCGATACGCTCGACGAGCTGGAATATTACCGGAACGGTGGAATCCTGCACTACGTGCTGCGGAATCTCGTCGCGGCTTAACCAGCCACATTCGCATTGTAGCGGAACCCTCGCCCCCCTGGGGAGAGGGTGCCCGGCAGGGCGGTGAGGGGTAGCCACGCGGCACGGCCTGAGCGCGCGAACCCCTCACCCTGACCCTCTCCCCAGAGGGGCGAGGGGACGAGGTGGTGAGGTCTTGCTCCACATCGTCATTCCCGCGCAGGCGGGAATCCAGTTTCCTTCACCAGCACCACCAGCTTCACATCGGGGTGCGGGGCGAGGAGGAACGTCGTCTGACGATAGCGCAGGAAGCCATCCCTCGGGTGGTTGAACGTCCGCTCGCCGCCTTCCCGTTCGGTGACGGCATGGGCCTGCCAGGCGGCCTCGAAGAACGGGCTTTCGGCGCGAAGCGCGTCGACGAGCGCGCGGGTATCGGGCGCCGCGAGGTGGCGGCTGTAATCGGCGCGGAACTCGGCGGCGAGGCGGCGCGCCCGGATTTCCCAGTCGGCGATCAGCCGTTGCGCCATCGGGTTGAGGAAAGTGTAGCGCAGCAGATTGCGATCGGCATCGCCGTCGAGCCAGCCGGTGAAGAGGTGGGCGGCCGCCGCGTTCCAGGCGAGGGCGTTCCAGCTCCGGTCGAGCATATAGGCGGGTGAGGCAATCGTAGAGACGACGGCATCGAGGCCGTCGGGCAGCTCGGCGGTGTCGTCCGGCGGCATGTCGGGGTCGCGGCGGCCGGCGAGGTCGAAGAGATAGGCGCGTTCGGCGGGGTTGAGCCGCAGCACCCGCGCCAGCCGGACCAGCGCAGCGGCGGAGACCGAGACGTCGCGGCCCTGCTCGATCCAGGTGAACCAGGTGGCAGAGACGCCGGCGAGCTGGGCTAGTTCCTCGCGCCGGAGCCCCGGCGTGCGGCGGCGCACCCCCGGCTCGATGCCGAGCGCCTGCGGCGTCAGCCGCTCGCGATGCGAGCGCAGGAAGCGCCCGAGTTCGGCGCGGCGGGTTTCGGAGTCGATCATGGTGCCGTTTTATACCAGGATAAAATCGGTTCTGGTACGGGTGTAACGAGCGGCGCTACCAGAAGCGACCGGCTCCGGGCCGGGCATATGGAAGGAGAGAACCATGTCGGCGGCAAGCTCGCGCGAAGCCTTGAATACACAGCAATTCGGCACAAGCGCCGGGCTCTATGTGGCCAGCCCGGTGCACGCCGCGGGCGCCGATCTCACGCAGATCGCCGACATCGCGGTGCGGCGCGCCGGCGGGCGGGCGATCGACCTCGGCTGCGGCGGCGGCCATGTGAGCTATGCCGTGGCGCCGCATATGGGCTCGGTGGTCGCCTATGACCTCTCCGCGGACATGGTCGCGGCGGTGGCGAAGGAGGCAGCCCGGCGCGGGCTCGGCAATGTCGAGACGGCGCAGGGACCGGCGGAGGCGCTGCCCTTTGCGGACGGCAGCTTCGATGCCGTGTTCTGCCGCTACACCACGCATCACTGGCCGGATGTGCGGCGCGGCCTGCGCGAAGCGCGGCGGGTGCTGAAGCCGGGCGGGATCGCGGTCTTTTCCGATGTGGTGGCGCCCGAGGTGCCGGTGTTCGATACGTTCCTGCAGACCTTCGAAATGCTGCGCGATCCTTCGCATGTGCGCGACTATTCGGTGGCCGAATGGGCGGAGATCGCGACGCAGGCGGGGTTCGTGGTGACAGGCCTGACGCGGCGGCGCCTGCCGCTCGAATTCGGGCCCTGGACGATGCGCCAGCGCACGCCCGAGGTGCAGGCCGCAGCGATCCGCGCGCTGTTCGCGGCCGTCTCGGACGAGGTGCGGGCGCATTTCGAGATTCGCGAGAATGGCGACTTCACCATCGACCAGGTGGTGTTCGAGCTGGCGCCGCTTTAGGGCGGATAGAGGCGAAGGCGATGCCACCTCGTCTCCCTCCCCTCTGAGGGGAGGGATCAAGGGTGGGGGTTCATACAGCAAACCCCAGCGCGCGGTGTATACCCCCACCCGGCTGCCGCCACCCTCCCCTCAAGGGCGAGGGGTGCTAAAGGCCACCGTCTCGCCCTGCTTCACCCCCTCGGATGGGCCGCGCGATAGGCCTCGAGCAGGCGCTCCGTATCGACGGCCGTGTAAATCTGCGTCGTGGACAGCGAGGCGTGGCCGAGCAGTTCCTGGATGGCGCGGAGGTCGCCGCCGCGGCCGAGCAGGTGCGTGGCGAAGCTGTGCCTGAGCGCGTGCGGGGTGGCCGAGGGCGGCAAGCCGAGCGCGCTGCGCAATTGGGCGACGCGCAGCTGGATCAGGCGCGGCGACAGCACGCCGCCCTTGGCGCCACGGAACATCGGCGCGTCCTTCTCCAACGGGAAGGGGCAGAGCTTCAGATAGTTCTCGATGGCGGCTCTTACGGCGGCGATGAGCGGCACCAGCCTTGTCTTGTTGCCCTTGCCGGTGACGCGGAGCGTCGTAGCTTCGAGGTCGGCTTTGGTGAGCGACAGGGCTTCGGAAATGCGCAGGCCGGCGCCGTAGCAGAGGGCGAGCACGGCCATGTCGCGCGCCGCGATCCAGGGCGTGTCCTCGAGCTCGGCGGTGGCGGCGATGGCACTTTTGGCCTCGCCGACGGTCAGCGCCTTGGGCAGGGATTTGGGCAGTTTCGGCGTGCGGACGAGATTCAGCGCCTCAACCGCCACAACACCCTCGCGCTCCAGAAAGCGGAAGAAGGATTTTTCGGCGGAGAGCGCCCGGGCCAGCGAGCGCGAGCCCAGCCCCTCGGCCCGCCTATGGGCCAGGAAGGCGCGGATGTCGGCGGCGCGCAGGTCCTTCAGCGCGGCAACCGTCACCGCGCCGCCGATGTGGCCGGCGAGGAAAGACAGGAACTG
>DASZUI010000102.1:0-9609 GCA_035547675.1 Devosia sp. | reverse complement strand
GCCATCGCGCCCGCCGTCACGGCCGTCGCGATCGTCGCGGTCGCGCTTCTGCATCATGGCGGACGGGCCCTCTTCGAGCTCGTCGACGCGGATGGTCATGAAGCGCAGGATGTCTTCGTTGATGCGCATCTGGCGCTCCATTTCGGCGACCGCCGCGTGCGGGGCGTCGATATTGAGCAGCGTATAATGCGCCTTGCGGTTCTTGCGGATGCGGTAGCTGAGCGTCTTGACGCCCCAGTATTCATTCTTGGTGACCTTGCCGCCGCCCTGCGAAAGGACGTCGGTGAACTGGGTGGTCAGCTCTTCGACCTGCTGCGCGGAAACGTCCTGCCGCGCCAGGAAAATATGCTCGTAGAGGGCCATGAGGCGCCTTTCTCCTGTTTCGGTTTTCGCCGGCGCGGAGCCTCTCTGAAGCCTTGGAAAGGCGACAAAGCAGTCTTCTGAAGAGCGGGAACACGGGAGGACGGGCGAACCCTGCTTGCCTTGGGCAAGCCCTCCGTTCAGCCCCCGGCCGGACGAACAGGCCGCTCACATAGTGGAATTGGCCGGGATTGGCAAGGACCCGAGGCGAGGACCCGAGGCGCTGTGCCGGTCCTGGATTCCGGCCTTCGCCGGAATGACGTTGTATGTGGAGCAAGACCGTGCCAATTCCACCATGTCATTCCGGCGCAGGCCGGAATCCAGTCCAAGCACAACGGTGTCCTGCCGTGCCCGACCAGCCCATCACCCCCGCCGCCATCGAAGCCGCCTACGCCCTGACCCGGCCCCATGTAAGAGAGACCCCGATCCTCGAAGCCGCCGCTGCCGATTTCGGCCTTGCCGGCCAGCCGATCACCTTCAAGCTCGAATTCCTGCAGGTCTCCGGCACCTTCAAGGCCCGTGGCGCCTTCAATAATCTGCTGACGCGGGGCGAGGCCGGGCAGGGCGTCGTCGCCGCCTCCGGTGGCAATCACGGCGTCGCGGTCGCCTATGCCGCCCAGCACCTCGGGCGCAAAGCCCGCATCTTCGTGCCCTCGATCTCGTCGCAGGCGAAGATCGACAAGATCAAGGCCTGTGGCGCCGAGATCGTGGTCGGCGGCGCCAATTACGCCGAGGCGCTGGCCGCGAGCGAAGAATGGATCGCACAGAGCGGCGACATGCCCGTCCACGCCTACGACATGCCGGAAACCATCATCGGTCAGGGCACCGTTGCGCTCGAACTGGCCCGGCAGGCGCCGGAGGTCGATAGCATGCTGGTTTCGGTCGGCGGCGGCGGCCTGGTGGGCGGCGTCGCAGCCTGGTATCGCGGCGGTGCCAAGGTGATCGGCGTCGAGCCGGAGCGCGCGCCCACCCTCCGCCGCGCCCTCGATGCCGGCCAGCCCGTCGATGTCGATGTGTCCGGCCTCGCCGCCGACAGCCTCGGCGCAAGGCGGCTGGGCTCGAACGTCTTCCCTATCGTCCGCGATTATCTCGCCGATGCGCTGCTGGTCAGCGACGAGGAAATCGCGGCGGCCCAGCGAACCTTGTGGGACGTGCTGCGCATCGTCGCCGAACCCGGCGGCGCCGCTGCCTTCGCGGCTTTACTGTCCGGCCGTTATTTGCCGGCCAAAGGCGAACGCGTCGCCGTTATTCTCTGCGGTGCGAATACGACCGCGGTGCATTTCGACGAGCCGGCTGCTTGACTCTGGATCACCCTCATTGCAAAGCCCGCCCATACCCTATGGCGGCGACAACGAGGGAATAATGGCCAGGCGCGCATTCACTTTTCCGGGGCAGGGCAGCCAGGCTGTCGGCATGGGCAAGGATCTGGCCGACGCCTTTCCCGAGGCGCGCGCCGTCTTCGATGAAGTCGACGAGGCGCTCAGCCAGAAGCTTTCCGCCCTCATGTTCGATGGCCCGGACGAGACGCTGCGCCTGACCGAGAACGCCCAGCCGGCGCTGATGGCGGCGAGCATCGCCGTCATCCGCGTGCTCGAGGTCAGGGGGGTTTCGGTCGGATCGCATGCCACCTTCGTCGCCGGCCATTCCCTCGGCGAATATTCGGCCCTTTGCGCAGCGGGCGTCTTCAGCGTCGCCGATACGGCGCGGCTCCTCAAGCTGCGCGGCCAATCCATGCAGCAGGCCGTGCCGGTGGGGCAGGGTGCCATGGCCGCCATCCTCGGCCTCGACCTGCCGACAGTCGAGCGCGCCGCCGCCGATGCCACGGATGGCGAGGTCTGCGCCGTAGCCAATGACAATGCACCGGGGCAGGTGGTGATTTCAGGCCATGTCGCCGCGGTCAATCGGGCCATCGAGCTTTGCAAGGCGGCCGGCGCCAAGCGCGCGCTGCCCCTGCCGGTGAGCGCGCCCTTCCACTGCGCCCTGATGCGCCCGGCCGCCGACGCCATGCAGGAAGCGCTGGACCGCGTGGCCATGCAGGCGCCAATGGTCCCCGTCGTCGCCAATGTCACGGCGCGTCCGGTCTCCGATCCCGAGGCGATCCGCGCCCACCTCGTCGAGCAGGTCACCGGCATGGTCCGTTGGACCGAAAGCGTCTCCTGGCTCGCCGGCGAAGGCGGGGTCGGCCAGCTCGTCGAGCTCGGCACCGGCAAGGTGCTCACCGGCCTCGCCAAGCGCATCGCGCCGGATGCCGCCGCGGTTGCAGTGGGGACGCCGGCCGACATCGATGCGTTTGTGGCGGGGCTTGGGGCGTAGGCCCTCAATATCCACGGTGTCATTCCGGCATCCACCGTGTCATTCCGGCGGAGGCCGGAATCCAGCAGCGGGCACGGCGCTTGTGACTGGATTCCGGCCTCCGCCGGAATGACACAGTGGATGGGGAAAAAGGTCTGCCTCACTGACTCACTATTGAATCAATCTCCGACAAGGAGCCGATAAATGTTTGATTTGACTGGCAAACGCGCTCTCGTTACCGGCGCCAGCGGCGGCATCGGGCGGGAGATCGCCAAGGCCCTTGCCCAGGCCGGCGCAAGGCTCGCCCTTTCCGGCACCCGCGTTTCGGCGCTCGAAGAAGTGGCCAACGAAATCGGCGGCGCCGCCGTGTTGCCCTGCAATCTCTCTGACCTTGCCGCCGTCGACAAGCTCGTTTCCCAGGCGGAAGCGGCGTTGGGCGGCCTCGACATTCTTGTCAACAATGCCGGCATGACGCGCGACAATCTCTTCATGCGCATGAAGGACGAGGAGTGGGACGAGGTGCTGGCGGTGAACCTCACCGCCGCCTTCCACCTCACCCGCGCCGCGCTCCGAGGCATGATGAAGCAGCGCTTTGGCCGCATCATCAACATCTCCTCGGTCGTCGGCGTGGTCGGCAATCCGGGGCAGGGGAATTACGCCGCGAGCAAGGCCGGCCTTATCGGCATGGGCAAGGCCTTGGCGCAGGAAGTCGCCTCGCGCAACATCACCGTCAACGCCATCGCACCCGGCTTCATCGCCTCCGCCATGACCGATGCGCTCAACGACAAGCAGCGCGAGGCGATCCTCTCGACCATCCCCGCCGCCCGCCTCGGCACGGCCGAGGAAGTCGCCGCCTGCGCCGTCTTCCTCGCCAGCGATGCGGCCGGCTACGTCACCGGCCACACCCTCAACGTCAATGGCGGCATGGTGATGCTCTAGAGCGCTTTCAGGAAAAGTGGTTCCGCTTTTCCGGTTCGAAAGCGCGACAACTCAAGAACTTAGAGCTCACGTTCCGATTTAATCGGAACGTGAAATGCTCTAGGCCTAAGCCCAAGATAGCAATTAGATATTCTGCCCGCCCGAGACCTCGATCCGCTGCCCGGTGACCCAATGATTGGCGTCGTCGAGCAGGCTTGCGATCATCGGGCCGATGTCGTCGGCCACCGCGACCCGGCCGAGCGCCGTCACCGAAGCGAGCATCTTCTGCATCTCTGGGCTGTTGCGGATACGCCCGCCACCGAAATCGGTCTGCACGGCGCCCGGCGCCACCACATTCACCGTGATGCCGCGCGGGCCGAGCTCCTTGGCCATGTAGCGCGTCAGCGTCTCGACGGCCGCCTTCATCGCGCCGTAACCGGCCGAGCCGGGCAGCGTCATCCGCGCCAAGCCGCTGGAAATATTGACGATCCTGCCGCCATCCGCGATCACCGGCAGGAGCTTCTGGGTCAGGAAGAACACCCCCTTGAAGTGGATGTTATAGATGCCGTCGAGCTGTTCTTCCGTCGTCTCGGCGATCGGCGAATAGAGCGCCGTGCCGGCATTGTTGACGAGATAATCGAAGCTCTCCCGCCCCCAATTGGCCGACAGCGCCTCGCGCAACGCCGCAACAAAGGCATCGAAGCCCTTGGTATTGCTGGTGTCGAGCTGTAGCGCCACGGCTTTGCGGCCGAGCCCCGCGATCTCGGCCACGGTCTTGTCCGCCTCGGCCTTATTGCTGTTATAGGTCACGACGCTGTCGGCGCTGCGCTTTGCCAGCTCGATCGCGGTCGAGCGCCCGAGGCCGCGGCTGCCGCCGGTGACAAGGGCGATGCGGGGAGTGGTTTCAGTGGTCATTTGGATGTCCCGTAAGTCAATTCGACGCCGGGAATGTAGGGGCGGTCCCCTATCGGCCGAATGCCGGAACCTCGCCAATTCTTGCCTGATCCTCCAGGCGGATTGCCGGCTGCGCCGCCGCTTCCTATTCTGAAGTGCATGAATTTTTGTTCGGAGAGCGTGAAAATATGGACGGCGCGCTGAAAAATGCGGTCACCCGCTATATCGACCTCCATGGCGGCGCGGATGGCCTCTATGAAACCGCCATTGCCGGCCTCGCCCTGATGCGGTCGAGCCGCGAGGCGATGCCGCATCACGTCCTCTACCGTCCTGCCCTGTGCGTGGTGGTGCAGGGCCGCAAGCAGGTGGCGCTGGGCGACCATGTGCTCGACTATGGCGAGATGCAGTCGCTGGTCGTGAGCCTCGAAATGCCGGCCCTCGGCCACGTCACCGAGGCCAGCCCGGGCCGGCCCTATTACGGCATCAACCTCGATTTCGATATCGCCCTGCTGGCGGAGGTGCTGGAGCAGGTCGGGCCGGTGGCCCGGCCGGGCCGCGCGACCCGCCCCGCGCTTTTCGTCGGCGCGGTCGACGGGCCGCTGGCGGAGGGCATGCTGCGCCTCATCCGCCTGCTCGAGACGCCCGCTGCGATCCCGGTTCTCGGCCCGGCGGCGCTGCGCGAGATTTATTACTGGCTGCTGACCGGCCCGGATGGTGCGGCCATCGCCCGGCTCGCCCTGGCCGAAGGCAATACCCAGCGCATCGCCCGCGCCATGACGCTGCTGCGCGACAATTTCACGAGGCCGATCCGCGTGGCCGAGCTGGCCGAAGCGGCAGGCATGAGCCCTTCTTCCTTCCATGAGCATTTCAAGGCGCTGACCGCCATGACGCCGCTGCAATACCAGAAGCAGCTCCGCCTGCTCGAAGCCCAGCGCCTGCTGGTCGCCGGTGATATCGACGCCGCGCGCGCCGCCTATCGCGTCGGCTATGAAAGCGCCTCCCAGTTCTCCCGCGAATACGCCCGCATGTTCGGCGCCCCGCCGGCCCGGCACGCGGCGGGGCTGAGAGGCGTGGTGGCTTAGGCGAAGCTTTGCCATCGTGGTGAAGCCCTCGCCCCTTTGGGGAGAGGGCGGCCGGCAGGCCGGTGCGGGGTAGCCACGCGGCACGACCTGAGCGCGTGAACCCCTCACCCTAGCCCTCTCCCCAGAGGGGCGAGGGGACAGGCGGGGGCGGTCCGATGGATGGCGGCTGGAAGGAAGCCGGCTTCTCCCCCAAATTCCCGACACTTGCGCCGCTAGCTTGTCCCGAGGATATATGTTAATGCGCCGCCGGTTCGCTCGGGGGACCGTCTTGCCGGGGGGCAAAAGCCCGCCTAGACTCCACGACGAAATTCATGCCGGTCCATAGTGTCGGGCCGGTTCATCAAGAACAACCCGTGCTGGTTTAGTGGAAGGGAAGTATCATGACCGATGTCGCTGATCGCGTCCGGAAAATCGTCGTCGAGCATCTCAATGTCGACCCGGAGAAGGTCACCGAAAAGGCCAGCTTCATCGACGATCTGGGCGCCGATTCACTCGACCAGGTCGAACTCGTCATGGCGTTCGAGGAAGAGTTCTCTGTCGAAATCCCGGACGACGCCGCCGAATCCATCCAGACCTTCGGCGATGCGGTGAATTTCCTCACCAAGGCGACGAGCTGAGCCGGCGCCCGGAATCTGGCGGATCTGATCATCTCATGGAATTGCGCCGCGTTGTCGTCACCGGCATGGGGATCGTCAGCCCCTTGGGCTGTGGCATCGAACCCGCCTGGGCGAACCTCATTGCCGGCAAGAGCGGCGCCAGGCGGATCGACGATTTCGAGGTAGGCGACATCGCCTGCCAGATCGCCTGCCGCATCCCGCTGGGGCCGTCCGTCGAGGGTAAGTTCGACCCCGACGAGTGGATGGACGTCAAGGAACAGCGCAAGGTCGACCCCTTCATCGTGTTCGGCATGGCGGCGGCTGCGCAGGCCATCGCCGATGCCGGCCTCGAGCCGAAGACGGAAGAGGAGCGCGAGCGCATCGGCGTACTGATCGGGTCGGGCATCGGCGGCATCGGCGGCATCTACGATGCCTCCGTCACGCTCGCCGAAAAGGGGCCGCGCCGCATCAGCCCGTTCTTCATCCCGGGCCGCATCATCAACATGGTTTCGGGCAATGTCTCGATCCGGTTCGGCTTCAAGGGGCCGAACCACTCGGTCGTCACCGCCTGCTCGACCGGCGCCCATGCGGTGGGCGATTCCTGGCGCATCATCGCCATGGGCGATGCCGATGTGATGGTGGCCGGCGGCGCCGAATCGCCGGTCAACCGGCTCTCCATGGCGGGCTTCGCCGCCTGCCGGGCGCTCTCGACCGGCTTCAACGACCGTCCCGAAATGGCCTCGCGTCCCTATGACAAGGATCGCGACGGCTTCGTCATGGGCGAGGGCTCGGGCGTGCTGGTGCTCGAGGAATATGAGCACGCCAAGGCCCGCGGCGCGAAGATTTACGGCGAGGTGGTGGGCTACGGCATGTCGGGCGATGCCTACCACATCACCGCACCCTCGCCCGACGGCGACGGCGGCTATCGCTGCATGCAGATGGCGCTGAAGCGCGCCGGGCTCGCCCCCGGCGACATCGACTACATCAACGCCCACGGCACCTCGACGCCGCTCGGCGACGAGATCGAACTGGGCGCCGTGACGCGGCTGCTCGGCAACGCCGTCGGCGACGGCGTGGTGATGAGCTCGACCAAATCGGCCACCGGGCATCTGCTCGGCGCCGCCGGTGCGATCGAAGCGATCTTTTCGCTTCTCGCCATCCGCGACAATGTCGCCCCGCCCACCATCAACCTCGACAATCCTTCGGTCGAAACCCCCATCGACCTCGCCCCCAAGCAGGCGGTGAAGAAGGAAATCAACGTCGCCCTGTCGAACTCCTTCGGCTTCGGCGGCACCAACGCCTCGCTGATCTTCTCCCGCGCGAACTGAGCGGGAGTGCGGGCTGGAGTTTGCGAGGGCAGCGCGCGCGGCTGGATTCCGGCCTTCGCCGGAATGACACTGTGGAATTGGCGGCCGCCGGGCCCACCTCCGCCCTCGTTCCGGTCGGCACGGCCCCGAGGGGTTAAGGTTGCGCCTCGAACTGGATTCCGGCCTTCGCCGGAATGACGGCGGGGAGAGGGCAGGGCCGCTGCCAATTCCGCGGCGGCGGATGACGGTGGGGCGGGGCAGACCGCCACCAATGCCACGGAGTCATTCCGGCGTAGGCCGGAATCCAGAAACGCGCTCCCTACCTGCCCACATCGAAAGTGAGGTCCAGCCGAATGGCTGGGCCAGCCGAATGGCTGGGGAAAAGGCTTGGGAACAAAGGCAGTTGCGGCGTTGCGGGCCCTTGTTTTCGCCCCATTCCCTGAAACAATGCGCCGCGATCGCGTGCCGGCGGCGTTGTCGCCGGGGAAGTGAAGTACGAGCTTAGGACGGGACTGATGGCGGATCGCAAGCAAGCACGGACGAGGCGCCGCAGCGGCTTCATCGATCTTGTCAATGCGGTGCTCACCCTTCTCGTGCTTGCCGTATTGGTGGCGGGCGGGCTGGCGCTTTATGGCGCCCACAGCTTCTATGCCCCCGGCCCGATGAAGACCGCCACGACCTTCACCGTCGAGAAGGGCAACAATCTCGGCACCGTGGCCGAGCGGCTGGAGCAGGCCGGCATCATCGACAACCGCTATGTGTTCGAGATCGGCGGGGTGGCGAACAAGAAGCAGGGCCAGCTCAAGGCCGGCGAGTTCAAGATCGCCGCCAACGCCTCCATGGACGACGTGCTCAAGGCGCTCACCGAGGGCAAGCCGATCCAACACGGCATCACCATTCCCGAGGGCTTTACCATCGCCCAGGTGGTCGACCGGCTGAACAAGAGCGACGAGTTGACGGGCGAGCTGACCACTATTCCGCCTGAAGGCGGCATCCTGCCCGAGACCTATATGTTCGAGCCGGGCGCCAGCCGCCAGTCGGTGCTCGACCGCATGGTCGCCGCCCAAGAGAAGGCCGTCGCCGATGCCTGGGCCGGGCGCGACCGGAGCCTGCCGCTGGCGACCCCGCAGCAATTGGTGACGCTCGCCTCGATCGTCGAGAAGGAAACCGGCGTCGCCGGCGAGCGCGGCCATGTTGCGGCCGTCTTCGCCAACCGGCTCGAAAAGCACATGCGCCTGCAATCCGACCCGACGGTGATCTACGGTATCACCAAGGGCGCCGCCTCCCTCGGCCGGCCGCTCAAGCGCTCCGAACTCGAGGCCGAGACGCCCTACAACACCTATCAGATCGACGGACTGCCCCCCACGCCGATCGACAACCCGGGCCTCGACGCGCTCAAGGCGACGGCGAACCCGGACAGGTCGAACGACATCTATTTCGTCGCCGAGAGCACCAATCCGGCGGATGGGCACCTCTTCGCGGCCACCTATGCCGACCACCGGCGCAACGTCGCCAAGTTCCGTGCCGCCGAAAAGGTGGCCGCTGCCAGCGAAGCGGCCGACGCCGAAGCCGCCAAGGAACAGCTCGAGGAGCAGCAGGCGGCCGAAGCCGGCGACAAGACCGCCGACCAGCCGGCGGACAATACCCCGGCCCCGGCGACATCCGGCCAGCCGGCCAATGCGCCGGCCCCGGCACCCGCCGGGCCAGCCGCATCGGCTGCCCCTGCGCCCGCTGCGCCGGCCTCGCCCGCGCCGGCAGCGGGCTCGCCGGCTCCCGCGGCTGCAGCCCCGGTCACTGCTGCAGCCACCCCGGCAGGGTCTGCCGCGCCTGCCGTTGCCGCCACCACGCCGGCCGATGCCCAGCCGGTCGCGGCCAGCGATGCCCAGCCGGCCGGCGCCGGCCAGCCCGGCTTTGCCGAACTGCCGCCGCCCGGCACCATTGCGGCCAATGGCGCGCCTATCCCCCTGCCGGCGAGCGCCCGCCCGGCCGCTTCCACAGCCGCCACCCAGGCGGACGCGACGCCGGAAAAGCCGCCGGCCCGGGCATCGAGGCCCGCGAAACCCAAGCCCGCCGCGCCGGCCGACGAGAATACTTTCGGGGGTTAGGCGCGCGCGGCCCATCCTTCGAGGGTCCCCCGGATCAAGTCCGGGGCCCCACCTC
>DASZUI010000101.1:0-5264 GCA_035547675.1 Devosia sp. | reverse complement strand
CGCTTGCGGGCGCTGCGCACTGGGCCCCCTCACCCGCCCTCCGCTCCGCTCGGGCGACCTCTCCCCGATGGGGCGAGGAAGCCGCGAAAGCGGTGCCACAGCATTCCTCTCCCCGTCGGGGAGAGGTCCCGGCAGGGGGTGAGGGGGTCCGCCGCCCCGCCGGCTCACGCCGACGGGGAAGTCGGCCCGGACCGGCTGGACTCCTGCCTCGTTCACCCTATCCTGAAGCCGTCGGAGACAAGGTTGGGCGGCTTCGTGGACAGATTGATCTTCCATAAGGAAAGGCCCCCTCACCCGGCGCTCCGCGCCGACCTCTCCCCCAGAGGGAGAGGCGAGGCGGCGGACAGGTCGGCACCTCTTTCACCTCTCCCTCGGGGGAGAGGTCGGTCCGCAGGACCGGGTGAGGGGGCCTTCTCTTGACCGCGTCGCTCGCCAGCTCCGCTGCCCTCCGCCGCCGTGCCGCGGTCGATCGCCTCGGCGTATTGATCGCCGCCATAACGGCCGCCGCCTGGGTGTTCCTGCCGTTCGCCACCTTCAAGGCCAACCGCATTGTCCAGGGGCAGGGCCGCAATGTTTTCGATGCGCTGCCGCCTGCCGAGGCCGCGCTGCTTTGCGTGGTGATCGGCGTCTCCCTGCCGGTACTGTTCTATCGAACGGCGGTGTTCTGGCGCCTCGCCGTCAGCCTGCTGGCGCTCATTGCGCTGCTGGTCCTGATCGGCCAGACCGCGGCCTTCCTGACGCCGCCCGGCAACACCCTGGCCCGTGTCTCGCCCGCCGCCGGCTTCTGGCTCCTTGCCTTCGCCTATCTGCTCGCCATTGCGGATGCGCTGACAAGGCTGCGGCTCGGTCCGCTGGTCCGCATCGGCATGCTGGTGCTGGCCGCCCTCGCCCTGGGGCTGCTGCTGCTGAGCGGCGATCTCAACGGCCTTTCCATCCTCAAGGAATATTTCGTCCGGGCCGACGCCTTCTGGCGCGAGGCGCTGACCCATGTGACGCTCGCTTTCGGCTCCCTCGTCGCTGCGGCCGTCGTCGGCATTCCCCTCGGCATCCTTGCCTTCCGCCACCGGCATCTCCGGGCGATCGTGCTCAACGTCCTCAATGCCGTGCAGACCATTCCCTCGATTGCGCTGTTCGGTCTCTTGATCGCGCCGCTCGCCTGGGTCGCCGCCACCGTCCCGGGCGCCGCCGCCATCGGCATATCCGGCATCGGCTTCGCCCCGGCCATCCTGGCGCTCTTCATCTATTCGCTGCTCCCCGTGGTCGCCAACACCGTGGTCGGCCTCGCTGGCGTGCCGGCCGCGGCGGATGACGCGGCGCGCGGCATGGGCATGACCGATCGCCAGCGCCTGTTCCGGGTGCAATTGCCGCTCGCATTCCCGGTGATCCTTACCGGCATTCGCATCGTGCTGGTGCAGAATATCGGGCTCGCCACCGTGGCCGCCCTGATCGGCGGCGGCGGCTTCGGCGTCTTCGTCTTCCAGGGCATCGGGCAGACCGCGCTCGATCTGGTCCTGCTCGGGGCGGTGCCGACGGTACTGCTCGCCTTCGCGGCGGCCATCGTGCTCGACGCCTTTGTGGAAATGACGAGCGTGCGGGGGAGCCGCGCCGGTGGTTCGGAGCAATCCGCATGATCGAGATCGACGAGATCACCAAGACCTATGACGGCACGACCGTCGTCGACGACGTGACCCTCAAGGTCGCCGAGGGCGAGCTTGCCGCCGTCGTCGGCACCTCGGGCTCCGGCAAGACCACGCTGCTGCGCATGATCAACCGGCTGGTCGAGCCGAGCGCCGGCCGCATCCGCATCAACGGCCTCGACACCCGCGACACGCCCCCGCACGAACTGCGCCGCCGCATCGGCTACGCCATCCAGGGCCACGGCCTTTTCCCGCACCGTACCGTCGCGCAGAACATCGCCACCGTCCCCGAACTGCTCAACTGGCCGCGCCCCCGCATCGAGGCGCGGGTGGACGAATTGCTCAACCTGTTCCAGCTCGATCCCGGTCAGTTCCGCAACCGCATGCCAGCGGAATTGTCTGGCGGCCAGCAGCAGCGCGTGGGCGTTGCCCGCGCGGTTGCCGCCAGCCCCAATGTGCTGCTGATGGACGAGCCCTTCGGCGCGCTCGATCCGATCATCCGGGCCAAGGCGCAGGAGGACCTGCTCGCCCTGCAGAAACAGTTCAGGACCACCATTGTGCTCGTCACCCACGACATGGAGGAGGCGATCCGGCTGGGCACCCGCATCGCCGTCATGGACAAGGGCAAGGTGCTGCAATACGCCCCGCCCGCCGAGATCATCGCGCAGCCGGCCACGCCCTTCGTGGGCGAATTGATCGGGCAGGGCGAGCGCCCCTTCCGGCTGCTGTCGCTGACCACTGTGGGGGAGATCTGCCGGCCCGGCGCCGCCTCGGGCGCGCCCATTCCCATGTCGATGAGCCTGCGCGACGCCTATGCCGAGTGCCTCTGGTCGCGGCGCTCCATCCTGCCGGTCGCCAATGAGAGCGGAAAGGTCGTCGGCGTGGTCAGCCGCTACGATTTGGAACAGCGGGCGGGGAGGCCGGCGTGAGCCGCTTCCTGCCGGCAATCGTCCGGCTCCTTGTGCTGCTGCTGCTCATTGCTTTCGTGGCGGCGCCGGAACGCTTCGCCGGCGCGCTGCAGCCGCTCACCAAATATGGCCAGCCGCCGATCTATACCCAGGCAAACCTGCTTTATCTTACGCTCAACCATCTCGGCATCGTCGCCGCCGCGACCCTCGCGGCGGCCATCGTCGCGGTTGGCCTCGCCATCCTCGTGACCCGGCCCGCCGGCCGCGATTTCCTGCCGCTCTCCCGCTCCATCGCCAATATCGGCCAGACCTTTCCGCCCGTCGCCGTGCTCGCCATCGCCGTGCCGCTGCTCGGCTTCGGCAGCGCGCCGACCCTGGTTGCGCTCTTCCTTTATGGCCTGCTGCCGATCTTCGAGAATGCGCTGACCGGCCTCACGACGCTGCCGCCCGATGTCGTCGAGGCAGCGCTCGGCACCGGCATGACCGGGCGCCAGCGCCTCATGCGGATCGAGCTGCCGCTGGCCCTGCCGGTGATTCTGGCCGGCATCAGGCTCTCGGTGGTGGTCTCGGTTGCGACGGCCACGATCGGCTCGACCGTCGCCGCCCACACCCTGGGCGAAGTGATCATCGCCGGCCTCACCACCGACAACACCGCCTGGGTGCTGCAGGGCGGGCTCGTCGTCGCGGTGCTTGCCGTGCTGATCTATGACGCGCTCTCGGCCCTCGAACGCCGCCTCGTCGCCCGCCGCCGCTCAGCCTGATCGGAAGCGGAAACGCCGGTGATAGGCCAGGTTCTCCGCTGCCGGAGAAAATGCCGGGTCGTCCGGCACAATCAGCCGGCCGGTGGGATTGATCCGCACCAGCAGGTCCCTGTCGAGAGCCGCGACATCCACCAGGATGGAAAGATCGTCGCGCGCCGAAAAATGCCCCAGATGAAAGGCCTGGACGGCCGAAGGTGACAGGAGCAGCACATTGTCGGCCTCGAGTCCTGCCCCGAGCCCCTTGGGCCAGATGAATTCCACCTCCAGCGCCTCTCCGGCAGCTTCCCCGGTCAAGGCGCAGATGCCGCGCGCCGCCTGCCGGGCCCTCGCCATGAAGGCGGTGGCGTCGAGGTCGGGCCGCTCGAAGATGAAGGGTTGGCCGCGCTGCTCGGCGAGCCCCGGCGCAAGCGGCACCGGGCCGCCGTTCCGCCTGATGGCGTCGAACTCGTCGTCGTCGAGCAATTGCACGCGGCTGAGCGTCGTCACGCCGAAAGGGTAGTCGGGCGGGGCGGAAAACATCTCGACGTCTTCGAACACCACGATCGGCCGGTCGCTGCCCCTGAGCGCTGTGATCGACAAGAGCCGCGCCAGCCCGAAATAGCCGCCCTGCATCTCGGCGATCCGATAAATGAGCACCGTCTGGCCGATAAACGGATACATGGCCTGCGCGATGGCCGCCTCGACGCTATAGCCGTACCGAAGCTCCCAGATGTCGATCGAGCCCTCTATCGCAAACGCCAGCCGCGCCATGACCTCGCCCCCTGACCCCGGGGCCTTCTATCAAGTATTTTCCCTTAGGCCAGTCCGGTCGACTACGTAGGTATTCGCGCGTATGTGGCACCTCGGGCCGGTGCCGTTCCCGGCCGCGTTGCGGCTAGTCCTTGTGCTTCTTCTTCCCCTTGCCCTCGGCCCCGGCCAGCGCGTAGCTCGCAAGATCGATCCCGAGCGCCTTCTCGACGGGGGGATAGACGGCCGGGTCCAGCACGCTCGAGGCGAGCGGGATCGCCGTCTTGGGCACATGCAGCACGAAGATATACATGCCCTCGCGGATCTGGCCGGCCGAGAGCGGCGTCCCGGCGGCGTCGAGTGTGGTGATGATGTCGGGGAAGGTCGCGAGCCGCGTGCCGCCGGCATCGTCGATCGCCATATATTCGTTCATGGTGTGGATGGTGATCGCCTTGTCGCCCTCGCCGATGACGATCCGGCCGATGTCGAACGCTTCCCTGGTATAGACCAGGTCCTTCTGCGCCACGGTGCCTTTGGCCAGGATGCCGCCGCCGGTGGTCTTGACGATCGCATTGATCACCGCCGAGCCGCCCTTGGCCTCGGCCGCGATAATGGCCTCGCCGAGCTTCAGCGCCAGGCTGATGCCGCCCAGCGCCGCGTTCTTGCGCACATATTCGGCCGGCAGCGGATTGCGCGCCGAGGCGATGAAGCCGCCCGACATATCCGCGGCCGTCCGAAGAATCGGCGAGATTTTCGCCGTCGCGCCGCGCACCACGAGCTCGATATAACGGTTTTCGGCCCGGTTGCCGCCGACCGCCGTCTGGATCATCTGCTCGGGGCTGCCCGCCATGCCGATCGAGCCCATGTCGCCGGTCGGGTGCGCGCGCATGTCGCCCACCGCATCCACCACCTTGGTGCCGAGCACCGCCGAGGGCAGCCAGCCATTGAGCGTCGAGGATTTGCCGTTCTGCCCGATGATGAGGCCGGCGAGCTTTTCGCCGAGCGCCTCCTGCAGCAGCTCCACCGCCTTGATGTAGTCGCGGCCCTGCATCTCCCAGGCGGTGGTCGAGGCCGGCGCGCCGATCGCTGCGGCGGTCGCGACCCAGTCCTTGGCCCGCAGCTCCTCGATATCGACCAGTTCCGGCCTGCCGATGCTGGTCGCCGCATAGCCGAGCATCCGGCCATGATCGGCCCAGCCGCCGCCCCCCGCGGCATAGACCGAGCCGCCCTTG
>DASZUI010000100.1:0-3972 GCA_035547675.1 Devosia sp. | reverse complement strand
AAAGGCGTCATCACGCTGCCGCTGATGGTCTATGACAAGGCGATCCAGGAATTCGACTATCCGACGGCCTGCGTGGTGGCGATTGTCAATATCGCGCTCTCCCTCGGGCTCTATTCGCTCTACCGGCTTGCGCTGGCCCGGCTGGGAGGGCGCCATGCTGGTATGGTCTAGATCGGGCCGCCTGCTCGCCTGGAGCATCGGCGCGCTGGTGCTGCTCGTTATTTATGCTGCCCCGATCCTGGTGATCGCCGCCGCCAGCCTCGCCAATCAGTGGAACGGCGTTTTCCCCACTGGCCTGACATTGCGTCACTATGCCAACGCCCTGAGCGGGGAGTCCTTCGGTCAGGTCGAAGCGAGCCTCGCCACGGGCGCAATCGCCAGCCTTATCGCCGTTGTCGTCGGCACCTGGGCCGCGCTCGCCCTGCGGGCCATCGGGCCGCCGCTGCGGCTGGTGCTCGACCTCATATTTTTCATGCCCAGCGCCGTCCCCTCGGTCTCGGTGGGGCTCGGACTGCTCGTCGCCTTCAGCCAGCCGCCCATCCTGCTCAACGGCACGACGCTCATCGTGATCGTGGCGCACTTCATCCTCGTCTCGGCGTTCAGCTACGGCAATATCTCGGCCGGACTGAAGCGCCTGCGCGCCGACTACGAGCAGGTGGCGGCGAGCCTGGGCGCCCGTCCGCTCTACTGCCTCCGGCACGTCACCCTGCCGCTGATACTGCCCTATATCGTGGGCGCGTTCAGCCTCAGCCTGGCTCTTTCCATGGGAGAGCTGGGCGCCACGTCGATGGTCTATCCGCCCGGCTGGGTGACGATGCCCGTCGGCATCTTCGCGCTGACCGACCGCGGCGCCGTCTTCGACGCTTCGGCGCTCACCATCGTGCTGATAGTGGTGACCCTGTTGGTGCTGCTTGTGCTCGGTCGCGTCTCCAACCGCGCCGCGGCGCGTTGAGGGCGATATCGGTCGGTTCGCCGGGGCCACATTTATTCGGCACATCCTCTGCGTCATTCCCGCGAAAGCGGGAATCTCCGTTTGCCACAAGCGCCGGGGCCCGAAGGAAACAGAGATTCCCGCTTTCGCGGGAATGACGCCGGTTGGATGCTTTAGCGCAGCAGGGTGATCCTTGCGCCCTCCATCGCGTAGCGGGCAAAAACGAAATCCCGGATGCCGGCGATCTTGTCGTCCGCGAGATCGAGAAGAATAAAATATCTGATCCGGCCATCGGGGTCGTCGCCGTCGAAGACAAGCGTTGCCGGACGCCCGTCGACAAAGCCCGGGGTGAGGCGCCAGTGCGGCCGCGATGCGTAATTGGCGAAATATGGCAGCGCCGTCTTGCCGTCGCCGCGCACGCGGTTGACGACCTCGAATTTCACATCCTCGGCCAGCATGGCCCTGACGGCGTCGAAATCATGGGCGTTGAAGCGCTCCACATAAGCCTCGAGCCGCTGCCGCTCCATCTCGCTCAGCGGCGGAATGGCATTGTCGTCCTCGTCTGCCGCAAGCGTTCGCAGTTGGGCCCTGCCCCGCTGCAGCGCGGCCTTGACCGCCGGGACGCTGTTGTCGACGATCTCGGAGACCTCCTGCAGCGAATGCCCGAGCACGTCGCTCAGAATGACGCTGCTGCGCTGCGCGACGGAGAGTCGCATAAACGTGCGAAGGCTCGCGGCCACGACCAGCCGGTCGTCGGCGGCATTTGCCGTGGAGACGATCATATCCGGATCCTCGTTCGACTCCCGAGCCTGCTCGCCGGCCCGCCGGCGGAGAAAATCGAGCGCCGCGTGATGCGCGATGCGAAACAGCCAGCCTTCGGGATTGGCGATCACCCCGGCGGAGGGTGCCGCCTTCATTGCCTTGAGCAGGGCGTCCTGGACCACGTCCTCGCCATCGATGACGGAGCCCGTCATGCGCGCACAGTAGCGATGCAGCCTCGGCCGCAATTCGGCCAGCACCTGCGCCAGAGGCCTTTCCGCGGCGGCTTGCCCGCGGTTCGAGCTTTGTTCGGTCAACATCTGTCTCCCGGCGGTCGTGGCGATTATGACTGGTCGGCGGTCTTGGGCAAGGCGTCGGCGCCGATGACCGGCGCTCGGTCGCCGGCGATCCTGAACAGGAATGTTCCCGCTATGGCCCCCGCCAGCGAAAACCCGGCCGCGACCGCCATGGCGGCAGCGAAGCCCTTGCTGAAAGCACCCGCCGGTGCATAGCCGCCGGCATTTGCAAAGACAGCCACCGCGAGCGCCACGCCGAAGGCGCCGCCCAGTTGGCGGATGGTGCCGAGCGTGCCGGAAGCCTTGCCGATATCCGGCATCGCCACGGCGCCGACGACGACCTTCTGGCCGCTCGTAACGGCGACGGCAAAGCCGACACCCGCAAGCATCATCGGCACGATCATTGCGGCATAGGCCATCTCCGGCCGGGCAATCAGCGCAATCCAGCCAAGTCCCGCCGCCTGGGCGAGCAGACCGAGCACGACCGTGCCCGCATCGCCTATCCGCCCGGCCACGCCCGCGGCATTGCGTCCTCCAATGACGACCGCCGCCCCCCAGGGAAGCAGGCCAAGCCCCGTCATCAGCGGGCTCAGCCCGAGTACCGTCTGCAGGAACTGCGCCATGAAGAAGATGGCGGCCATCAACGTGCCGCTGAGGAAGAACATTGCGCCATTGCCGGCCGCGAACTGGCGTCGCGCGAAGAACCGCATCGGGATCATCGGGTGCGCCGTGCGGAGTTCCCAGAGCACGAACGCCAGGACCAGCAATGTGCCGCCGGCGAGCGATGCGACGACTTCCGCGCTGCCCCACCTTGCGCCATTGCCGCGCTCCAATCCCCAGGCGAGTGCCAATGCGCCGGCGGACGAGAGGACGACACCGGGCAGGTCGATTGGCGCCCGGGGGCCGAACGTTTCTCGCAGTCGGATCGCGGCAAAGACCGCGACGGCCAGTCCGATGGGAAGGTTCATCCAGAAGATCCAGCGCCATGCCAGGCCCTCCGTGACGATTCCGCCGATCGTGGGCCCGAGCACGGTCGATAGGCCGGCGACGCTGCTGTAGATGCCGAGCGCCCAGCCTCGGCGCTCCGGCGGGAACGCCACGCCGATCTGCGCCAGGGCAAGCGGCATGACGATGGCCGCGCCCAGACCCTGGACCGCACGGGCCGCGATCAGCCAACCAATACTGGGAGCAAGCGCGCACGCGCACGACGCCAGGACGAAAAGCGCAAGCCCCGCGACGAACATCAGCCGGCGCCCGAACCGATCGCCCAGCGCCGCGGCCATCAGGAAGAACGCGGCGAAGCTGAGCGTGTAGGCGTTGACCATCCATTCCAGCGTTTCGATCGACGCACCGAATTCGCGTCCGATGCGGGTCAATGCGGTGGTGACCACCATGGCGTCGAGCGCGACCATCAGATTGGCGGTCGACGTCAGCGCCAGGACCCAGGTCGAGTTCGACATGCGGCTCTGTTCGGCCATGAGTTTCTTCCTTGCCAAGATTTGCCCTGTGCGGACACCGGCTCGGGAATTCCTTCAGCCGATCGCCGCCTTTCACCATCCAAGACGAAGCGGCAGTGCCAAACGGACCGGGCGGCTGGAAATAATCTTGCGAGGCGCGATGGCGGGCGGCGGACTGATCGCCACTCCCGGGGCGGCGGAATTGCCCCAAAACGCCACTCTGCGCTTTTTTCCGCCCCTTCCCGCTTGCGCGCGAGACGTTGGTGGCCGGGCCGCCGCCATTTCCGAAGTGGTTGTCCGGCAATGGATTTCGCCCCGGCAATCGGCGCGGACCTGCCTCGTCGGCGGTCCCCTCAGGCGACAAATTGGCGAAAGGTCCGGTCCATTGCGTTATACGGCTGTCACATAGACAAGTATAATTCCGGCATCAGGTCGAAACGCCGATCAATCCCGGTTGGTCGGTCCACGTTCTTTAAGTAGAACGCGGACAACGGACAGTATTTACAAGAACAACTGACTCTGTCCGCAT
>DASZUI010000099.1:0-6522 GCA_035547675.1 Devosia sp. | reverse complement strand
TAAATTGGCGAGCCGCATATCGGCATGGATCAGCCCGAAGCGGTCCGGGCCCTCGCCATAGGCCGCGAGGTCCGCCCTGAGCCGCGCATCCAGCATCTCCAGCGTCCGTGCCACCGCGCCTTCGACCTGTGGCGCCGAGCGCCAGTCCCCCCATATGCCGCCCGGATCGAGGATTGCCGCGGCGTTCCACACCTGCCGCGTAAAGCCCGGCGACGGCGCGAACCGCGCGGCATGCTCATGGGCGAGCCCCGCCAGCCGGCCCAGCACCACGAACAGACCGCCGAGATCGTCCCCGGGGCTTGGCTCCGCGCCTGCCTCGAAGTCGAACAGCACCGCATATCGGGGTATCCCCGAAAGCACGATCGACTGCAGCAGCTTCCCATCCCGCCCGGCGATTGGCCGTGGTACCGGCAGCGCGCCCTCGCCGCGTAGCGCCAGCACCCATTCGAGCTCGCTCTCGATCGCCCGTGCCGATTGATAGCCCGGCCGGTGCACGCGCAGCGCATAGCGGCGGCCGTCCGGCAGCTCGATGCGGAAGGTGTGGTTCTCGGAGTGGTTGATCAGGGTCGCGCGGCCGCCCCGCGTCTCGGCCCACAGGCCCAGCGCAGCGTTCACCTCGGAAACTTCCAATTGCGGCCCTGCGGGGTGAAATGGTCGGAGCGGCCGGATTTGAACCGACGACCCACAGTCCCCCAGACTGTTGCGCTACCAGACTGCGCTACGCCCCGACTTGGGCGATGGCGTACAAAATCAGGGCTGTCGAGGCAAGCGGCAAATTTCGGGCGGGATGCAGGATCGCCAGACCACAGCGTTCTTGGCTGGATTTCGGCCTTCGCCGGAATGACGGAGCGGTGATGGATCAGCCTTGCCCCAACCCCGGTGTCATTCCGGCGAAGGCCGGAATCCAGAAGCGAGCACGACCGTCCACCCGACCCGCTCGCCCTCAGTTCTCCCGCGCCCGGTCCAGCAGCCGCTTGCATTCGAGCAATTCGCGCAGCACCGCCGAAAGCCGCTCGCGGTCGGCATCCTCGAGGCCGCCCTCGAAGCTCGGCCCGGTTCGCCCCTCGATCAGCGTCCCGACCGCGGCGTCGGCCTGTTCCTCGGCATTCTCGCCATTGCCGTCGAAGCCGTCATGCGGCCGCGGCTCGGGCGTCGCCAGCGCCATCGGATCGAACTGGCCGCCATTGCCGATGGCAATGACGTTGCGCGCGCCCTGGTCCTTGAGGATGCGCTGCACACCCTTGATGGTGTAGCCCTGCTCGTAGAGCAGGTGCCGGATGCCCTTGAGGAGCTGGACATCTTCCGGCCGGTAATAGCGCCGCCCGCCGCCCCGCTTCAGCGGCTTGATGGTCGAGAAGCGCGTCTCCCAGAAGCGCAACACATGCTGGGGCAGGTCCAGCTCCTCGGCGGCTTCCGAAATGGTACGGAAAGCGTCCGGTGACTTCTCCACCACGCTTCTCCTTTTGGTCACGTCCAGCGGGACGGCGGCCAAGCCTGCCGATCACCACGCCGGCGACGAAAGATCAATCCGCATCGGCATCAGTCCAGATGCCGGAGATTCGCGCCGCGACTCAGAAAAAGACGCCGGAACGGCTTATTTTCTAGAGCCGACCATAGATTTGTTGATCTTGGATTTCAACACATTGCTTGGCTTGAAGACCAGCACCTGGCGCGGCAGGATGGGCACTTCCTCGCCGGTCTTGGGATTGCGGCCGACGCGCTCGTTCTTGGAGCGCACCTGGAAAGAGCCGAAGGAGGAGAGCTTGACGTTCTCGCCCTTCACCAGCGCGTCGCCGATCATGTCCAGCACGCGCTCGACAAGCTCCGCCGACTCGGTTCGCGACAGGCCCACCTGCTCATAGACGGCCTCGGCCAGATCGGCTCGCGTTACAGTCTTCTGTGCCATTCGCACCTCGCTATAACCCGGGGGAATTCCGCGACCAGAACGCGCTTCCCGCCTCAAGCGCCAGCGAAACAGTAACGTCCTCAGCGACCTATGGCAAATCCAACTTGTCCCGATCCCGCCGGCCGGCCGCCGGGCCCGCTTCGGCCTACCAGCGGATGAGCGAGGCACCCCAGGTGAAGCCCGCGCCCATCGCCTCGAGCATCACCAGCGAACCCGGCCGGATCCGGCCGTCGCGGCTCGCGGCCCACAATGCCAGCGGCACCGAGGCGGCCGAGGTATTGGCGTGCCGGTCGACCGTTACAACGACCTTTTCCGGCGGGATGCCGAGCTTGTGCCCTGCCCCATCGATGATCCGCTTATTGGCCTGGTGCGGCACGAACCAGTCGAGATCGGCGACGCCATAGCCGGATTGCGTGAAGACGTTCTCGACCACGTCCGTGATCATCCCCACGGCGTGGCGGAAGACTTCGTGGCCGCGCATCCGCACATGACCGACCGTTTGCGTGGCCGAGGGTCCGCCATCCACGTAAAGCTTTTCCCAGTGGCTGCCATCGGTCCTGAGCGCCGATGCGATCACCCCGCGCTCGGGCGCATCGTCGGCGAGTTCGGCCCGCTCCAGCACGATCGCCCCTGCCCCGTCGCCGAACAGCACGCAGGTCGTCCGGTCGGTCCAGTCGAGAATGCGCGAATTGGTCTCCGCCCCGATCACCAGCGCGCGCTTGGCCAGCCCGTTCTTGAGGAAGCTGTCGGCGGTGGCAACGGCGAAGACGAAGCCCGAGCACACGGCCTGCAGGTCGAATGCGGCCCCGTGCTGCATGCCCAGCTTGTTCTGGATCAGCGCGGCGGTCGAGGGATAGGTGAAATCCGGCGTCGTCGTCGCCACGACGATCAGGTCGATGTCGGCGATACTCAGCTGCGCATCGGCGAGTGCCGATTCGGCCGCCCGAGCCCCGAGGTCCGAGGTCGTTTCGCCCTCCGCCGCCAGATGCCGCTCGCGAATGCCGGTCATCTTGGAAATCCACTCGTCGGAGGTATCGACGATGGTTGCCATCTCGTCATTGCTCATGACGCGCTCGGGCAAATAGCCGCCTACGCCGCGGACGATCGAACGGATCTTGGTCAGGATCAGGCCTCCGGTTGCGGCGCGAGAACGGTCGCAGCCTCGGCTGGTGCGCCATTCGGCGCGCTGACCGCCGTCTTCCGCGGAAAGCGGCGTATGCCCTCGGCCACCTTGTCCATCAGGCGGCTGCGGGCCATTTCATAAGCCAGGCCCAGCGCGCTGCGGAAGCCGATTTCGTCGGTGCCGCCGTGGCTCTTGATGACGATGCCGTTGAGCCCGAGCAGCACGCCGCCATTGACGGTGCGCGGGTCCATCTTGCGCCGCAGCGCATTGAGCGCCCGGCCGGCGAGCAGCGCGCCAAGCTTGGAAATCGGATCGGCCGTCAGCGCCAGCCGGACATAGGTGCCCACCTGCCGCGCCGTGCCCTCGGCGGTCTTGAGCGCGATATTGCCGGTAAAGCCGTCCGTCACCACCACGTCCACCGTGCCCTTGCCGATGTCGTCGCCCTCGACGAACCCGTGATAGGTGAACCCGGCCCCCTGCGCGCCGGAAAGGATCTGCGCCGCTTCCTTGATATGGTCGAGCCCTTTGACCTCCTCGCTGCCTACATTGAGCAGGCCCACGCTCGGATTTTCCTGGTCGAACAGCGTCCGCGCCAGCGCCGCCCCGAGAATGGCGAATTCGACCAGTTGCTCGGCGTCGTCGTCGATGGTTGCGCCTACGTCGAGCACCACGATGTCCGAGCGCAGGGTCGGCCAGATCGCCGCGGCCGGCGGCCGGGAAATTCCCTCCATCGGCCGCAGGCAGAACAGCGCCATGGCCATGAGCGCCCCGGTATTGCCATTGGAGATGGCAACGTCCGCCTCCCCGTCCTTGACCGATTGCAGCGCCGCCCACATGGACGAACTGCCCCGCCCCTTGCGCAGCGCCTGGGTCGGTTTGTCGTCCATCAGGATGACGGTTTCGGCGTGCCGGACGGTCGAGACCGCCTTGAGCTTGGGAAACTGGTCGAGCAGCGGAGCGATCTCCTCCTGCCGGCCATGGAAGATGAATTCGGTGTTCTTCCGCTCCAGCAGCGCCAGCGCCGCCCCTTCGACGACCACGCGCGGCCCTTTGTCGCCCCCCATGGCGTCCACGGAAATTCTGATCGTATCGGACATATCGGCCTGTCGCTGGGCGGGTGCGAAAGCGGCCAAGCCCCTCCGGTCCCGCGAAATCCCCGGTCTGTTTCGACGCCGCGCCACTCGCTTGGCGGGCACAATAGCTAAACATAGGTAGGGCGCAAGCCCCGCAACAGGGCCGCTCCGGAACCTGGCGAAAGGCCGAGTCTAGCCCTTCTTTTCCGGATCAATCAGGGATTTGAGGCCGGCGAATGGCGAAACCTCTTCCTCCTCCTCCGGCAGCTCCAGATCGTCGATGCTGACGCCCTCGGCCCGTGGATAGGGATCGAGCGCCAGGGCCACCGTTTCCACCAGCGCCTCCGAGAGATCGACCTCGTGCCCTTCGAAATAATCGGGCAGCTCGTCGGCCTCGAGGTCGACATAAACCTCCGGGTGCGCGACCGACACCGCGGGCTGCTCGGCCGCGGGCAGGAAGACGCGCTCGACCTCCTCGCCGATCGTCTGCTTGACCGGCACGAAGCTGACCACGCAGGGCTGCTCGGTGATCGCGTCGAGCCGTCCCGCGACCCTGAGCCCGCCGCGGAAGCGGGTCAGCTTCAGCTTGGCCTCGAGCTTGTCCACCGCCGAAATATCGAGCCGTTCGGCGATTGCCGCGCGCTGCGCCGCGTCGGCCTTGACCTCGATCTCGCGCCCCTCGGGCGGAATATTGTCGATGCGGATCCGCGCGTCGAGCAGCGGCTCCTCGGTCCTGGGGCTCATGCCGCCTCTCCCATCTCGATCCGGCCCGCCATGATCGCTTCGGCGGACTGGCCGGCCAGCCGCGCCGTTTCGGCAGCGACATAGGCTGCCAGCAGCCCGGCGCCGGGACAGGCTGCTCCTCCATAGATATTGCGGATCAATACGTCCTCAAGGGCGGCCGCCTCGCCGCTCGCCAGCGCCGCGTCGAGCCGGGTCAGCAGCCCGAAGAACAGCCCGTTCATCTTCTTGATCCGCTTGGGGATCGAGAGATCGCCTATTCCCAAATCGCGCAGCGAGCGATCCATATCCGCGAGGAAGAGGTCCAGCAGCGCCTGCGAAAAACCGCGCGCGGCCGTTTCGTCGCGCAATCGCCTGAGCAGCAGCGCCAGATGCAGGCTCAGCATGTCGAACCGCCCGGTGACCGTGTCCGGCACGCCCCATTCGGCGTAGAAGCGGGGCTGCCGGGATTGCGTCACAATCGCCGCGTACACGGCAAGCACGGGCTCGGATTCGCTGGATTTCCTGAACGGCCAGAAGGCCATGGGACGGGCTCCGCAAGCATTGGCTGGACACGGCGCACCAGGCTTCCCGGCAGGGTATAGCGGGCTTGCCGCGCTTGCCAGAAAGAGGCGGCACGGCTACAGATGCCGGCCACGCCCGCGGGCAGATAAGCCGGCCCGCGCGGCGACGAGCCTATAATAGAGAGCTGTCGGGGAAGTCAAATCCATGCCGTCGCCTGTCGCCACCCGTCGCTTCGGCGCCCTCCTGGTTTCGCTCGGATTTGCCCTGAGCCTTTCCGCCTGCGCCACCGGCTTCGAGGGGTTCACCCAGCAGCGCGTTGAAGGCTACGACATCAGCCAGGATGCGCTCGCCCAGATCAGGCCGGGCCAGAGCCAGGCTCTGGTGACCACCGTGCTCGGCTCGCCGCAGCTGACCAACGATTTCGGCCAGGAATCGGCCTATTACTACGTTTCGACCCGCGTGACCGAGACGGCCCTCGGCACCACCTCGATCAACAGCCGCACCGTTCTTGCCGTCTATTTCGACAAGAACAAGAAGGTGAAGGATCGCGCGGTCTATACGCTGAAGGACGGCAAGCCCGTCGCAATCGAGCAGCGCCGCACGCCGTCCTATGGCGAGGACCGCACCTTCATCCAGTCGATCCTCAGCTCCTTCAGCAGCGCCAGCCCCGCCTAGCCTGCCTCCCGCCTGGCCTGCCTGCCCGCAGCGAAAGGCCGGTCCAGCCGAATGGCTGGTTAGCGGCCCTCGATCGACTTGCCGATCGTGTCGAGCACGGCGTTGACCATGCCGGGGGCATCGTCCTCGTAGAAGGCCTTGGCGATCTCGACATATTCGCTGATCACCACGTTGACCGGGATGTCGCGCCGGCGCAGCAGCTCATAGCCGCCGGCGCGCAGGATGGCGCGCAGCGTCGCATCGATCCGCGTCACCGGCCAGCCCTCGGTCAGCGCGTTGTCGATTGCCGGATCGATCTCGAGCTGCCCCTTGATCACCCCCGTCACGATCTGCCGGAAATAATCGGCATCGGCGGGCAGGTATTTCTCGCCTTCGATTTCGCGCCCGAGATGCACGGCCGAGAACTGCGCCAGCGTCTCCTCGAGCGATTGCCGGCCGACATCCATCTGATAGAGCGCCTGCACGGCGGCAAGCCGGGCGGCGCTGCGCTGATTGGCGGG
>DASZUI010000098.1:0-10227 GCA_035547675.1 Devosia sp. | reverse complement strand
ATGGAGCGCCAGATGCGCATCAACGAAGACATCCTGCGCTTCATGACCATCCGCGTCGACGAGCTCGAAGAGGGCCCGTCCGCCATGATGCAGAAGCGCGACCGCGACGATCGCGACGGCCGTGACGGCGGGCGCGATGGCGGCCGTCCGGATCGCGGCGACCGCTTCGGCGGCGACCGCCGGCCGCGCCGGTTCTGATCGCGGGATTAGGAGATAAAGAGAATGGCCATTCGTGATCTGACCACCACCCAGGCGCGCCGCCCGTTCCAGCGCCGGCGCAAGACCTGCCCCTTCTCGGGCCCGAACGCGCCCAAGATCGACTACAAGGACGTGCGGCTGCTGCAGCGCTACGTCTCGGAGCGCGGCAAGATCGTGCCGTCGCGCATCACCGCGGTGTCGGCGCTCAAGCAGCGCGAGCTCGCCCGCGCCATCAAGCGCGCGCGCTTCATCGGCATCATGCCCTACGCGGTGCAGTAAAGGCGGCGAGGATACCCCTCACCCCCTGCCGGACCCTCTCCCGCAAGGGGAGAGGGCAGCCTGAAACAAGCTTTGTGCCACCTCTTCCTTCTCCCCTTGCGGGAGAAGGTGCCCGAAGGGCGGATGAGGGGGCGCGTTGAGGCCCGGAATGGTTCCGGGTCCCTAACTGCCGGGACCGGCAGGACAGCAAGGACAAGAAAATGAAAGTCATTCTGCTCGAGCGCGTCGGCCGCATGGGCCATATCGGCGACGAAGTGACCGTCAAGGACGGCTACGCGCGCAATTATCTGCTGCCGCAGAACAAGGCGCTGCGCGCCACCGAGGCCAATCGCAAGCGCTTCGAATCCGAGCGGCACCTCATCGAACAGCGCAACCAGGAGCGCCGCGAGGCCGCTGCCGGCATCGCCCAGGGGCTCAACGGCAAGACGGTGGTGATGATCCGCCAGGCCGGCGAAACCGGCCAGCTCTATGGCTCGGTCTCCTCGCGCGACATCGCCGAGGCGCTGTCGGCGGACGGATTTACCGTTGCACGTTCGCAGGTCAGCCTCGCCGAGCCGATCAAGACGGTGGGCCTGCATTCGGTGCCGCTGGCGCTACATCCGGAAGTCGCCGTCGAGATCACGGTCAATGTCGCCCGCTCGGAAGACGAGGCGGAGCGGCAGTCGCGCGGCGAGGACCTGACGGTCCCGACCTTCGACGATGAAGCCGCGGCCGAATTCGCGGCGGGCCAGGCGGAAGCCGGTTCGGCGGCGGCCGATGCCGGCGGCGAGGAGGCATAAGCCGGAAACATCGGCGCTGACTCGGCATTAAAGGCATGACTAAGGCCGGGCGAATCGCCCGGCTTTTTCGTTTCAGGCCGCATCCCTGAAACGGCTCGCGTCGCCCACACCCATGCGGGCAAGCAGTCGGTCGCGGCGGACGAGCTGGTGGTAGATCGCCGCGGCGATATGAAACGCCAGCAGCCCCAGCAGAAGCCGCGCGAAGATGCCATGCGCGATGCGCGGCGGCAGCGTGGAGAAGTCCGGCAACGGCGTGCCGGCGAGAAGATGCGGCAGCGCGTCCGAGAGGATGATCGTCGCGATCCCGCTCGCCGCCATCAGGAGGATCGCGGCATAGATCGCCAGATGAACGATGGACGCCAGCGCCGTCTGCCAGCCGGGCTGCCCGGCGTGCGGCAGCGGGTGGCGATCGGCCAGCAGCCACCAGGCGATGCGCAGCAGGGTGAGCAGCAGCACCAGCAGGCCGAGCGAGATATGGGCCAGCAGGATCGGCCGGATGCGGGCCGGATCGCCGATATTGGCGGCGGTGAGGCCGGCCGCGAAGGCGAACAGGATCGCCGCCGCGCTGGTCCAATGGATGGCGATGGCGACGCTGCCATAATGCGATGACGTGCTCTTCAGCGACATCGAACGCCTCCTTGCGTTATGTCCGCGGACGCGATTACATAGCATACTATGGAGTTAAATAGCAAGCTATGGAAATGACCGATCGCCGGGTGCAATCCGTCGGCTACCTCGTCAACTGGGCAGCGCGGCTGCTCGCCCGCTCGCTCGACCGGCGGCTGGAAGGGGGCAATCTCGGGCCCATGCCGGTCTATTACGCCCTGCTCGACGGCGGCGCCCTGCCCCAGAAGGAGCTGGCGCGGCTGGCGGCGGTCGAACAGCCGACCATGGCCAATACGCTGGCGCGCATGACCCGGGACGGGCTCGTGACCGCCGCACCCGATCCGGCCGACCGGCGGAGTTCCCTGATCCGGCTGACGCCCTTGGGGCAGGAGCGCGGGCGCAGCGCAATGGCGGCCGCCGCCACGGTCAACAGGCTGGCGCTCGAGGCGCTTTCGCCCGAGGAGCGCGAGCCCTTCATGGCCATGCTGCGCAAGGTGATCGCCCGGCTCGACGCCGATGGCGAGGGACGCACCGTGCCGCCGGCGCGAATCGGCTAGACTCGACCGACGAGCCCGCGCATCGCCGGGGAAGTTATCCCCGATATCCTTGATGATTCAGGGAAGTCTCGCGGGCGAGCCGCGCGGGCTGGACCGCCTCCCGGAAAGGGTTAAGAGAACATTAACAGGGAGAGACTCGGCTTCATGGCAGAAAATGTGCACCGGCTGCGGCCCGAGGAGGAGAAGGGCTTCCGCCTCGCCCCGCAGAATGTGGAGGCCGAGCAGGCCCTGCTCGGCGCGATCCTAGTGAACAACGAGGCGTTCTACCGCGTCTCGGATTTCCTGCTGCCGGAGCATTTCTACGAGCCGATCCACCGCGAAATCTACGAGATCGTCAGCAAGATCGTGCGCGCCGGCAAGACCGCGACGCCGGTGACGGTCAAGACCTTCCTGCCGGACAATCTGCTCGCCGACGTCACCATGGCGCAGTACCTGGCGCGGCTCGCGGCGGAAGCGACGACCATCATCAACGCCGCCGATTATGGGCAGACCGTTTACGACCTCTCGATCCGGCGCAAGCTGATCGAGATCGGCGAGGGCATGGTTTCGACGGCCTATGACGCCGATGTCGAGGAGACGGCGCCCAAGCAGATCGAAGAAGCGGAAAAGCAGCTGTTCGAGCTGGCCGAGAAAGGCCGTTACGATGGCGGCTTCCAGCCGTTCAACGCGGCCACGGCCGCCGCCATCGAAATGGCGGCAGAGGCCTTCAAGCGCGACGGTTCGCTATCGGGCCTCGCCACCGGCCTGACCGACCTCGACCGGCAGATGGGCGGACTGCAGAAGAGCGACCTCATCATCATCGCCGGCCGTCCCGGCATGGCCAAGACGTCGCTCGCCACCAATATCGGCTTCCACGTCGCCAGGCACTGGAAAGGCGAGGTGACGCCCGACGGGCACCGCAAGACTATCGATGGCGGCGTCGTCGGCTTCTTCAGCCTCGAAATGAGTTCGGAGCAGCTGGCGACGCGTATCCTGTCGGCCGAAGCCGGGATTTCCTCGTCCGATATCCGCCGCGGCAATATTCATGAGAGCCAGTTCTCGCACCTGGTGGATGCCTCGAACCTCGTGGCGCAGGTGCCGCTCTATATCGACGATACGGGCGGCCTCGCCGTGGCGCAGCTCGCCGCCCGGGCGCGCCGGCTCAAGCGGCAGAAGGGGCTCGACCTGCTGATCATCGATTACCTGCAGCTGCTGTCCGGCTCCTCCAAGAAGG
Organism: Devosia sp.; assembly: GCA_035547675.1. Classification (GTDB taxonomy): domain Bacteria; phylum Pseudomonadota; class Alphaproteobacteria; order Rhizobiales; family Devosiaceae; genus DASZTU01. Next base: position 6,595 of record DASZUI010000098.1, on the reverse strand, counting down.
CGAGCGAGAACCGCGTGCAGGAACTGACGGAAATCACCACGACGCTCAAGGCGCTGGCCAAGGAGCTCGAAGTGCCGGTGATCGCGCTCAGCCAGCTTTCGCGACAAGTCGAGGCACGCGACGACAAGCGGCCGCAGCTCTCCGACTTGCGCGAATCGGGCTCCATCGAGCAAGACGCCGATGTGGTTTTGTTCATCTATCGAGACGAATATTATCTTAAGAACAAGGAGCCGAAGGAAGGCACGCCCGAACACCTCGCCTGGATGAGCGAGATGGAAAAGGTTCACGGGCGGGCCGAAATCATCATCGGCAAGCAGCGCCATGGCCCGACCGGCACGGTGCAGCTCTCCTTCGAGGCGCAGTTCACGCGCTTCGGCAATCTCGCGAGGGAAGATTACCTGCCCGAGCGCTTGGAATAACATAGCCCGTTCCGGGGAGCGGGCTGGCACGGCCGGGGGATCGCTCTTCCCGGCGGGGGCAGACGGTGTCAGGGTCGGCGCCGGACTGGGGTTTGGAGCGCGGTTTGATGTTGAGGATACCCGCGACGGGGCTGGGCCCCCGGCTGACGGTCGACCTGACGGCGCTGCAACGCAATTGGCGGGCGCTCGAAAAGGTCAGCACCGGCGCGCTCTGCGGCGCGGTGGTTAAGGCCGACGCCTATGGCACGGGCATTGTAGCGGCGAGCGAGGCGCTTTTCGCGGCCGGGGCGCGCTTCTTCTTCACCGCCACGGTCGACGAGGCGGTCGCGGTGCGCCGGGCGCTGCCGGCGGCGCATATTTTCGTACTCGACGGGCTCTATCCCGGTGCGGCGGCCACCTATGGGGCCGAGCGGCTGATGCCCTGCCTCTCCTCGCTCGGCATGCTCGAGGAATGGCTCGCCTTCTGCCTTGCCCGCAACGAGGCGTTGCCCGCGGCGCTGCATTTCGACACCGGCATGAACCGGCTGGGCATCAGGATGGCCGAGACGGAGATCGCGGCGCGGCGGGTCGGCGAACTCAATTTCTCGCCGCAGATGATCATGAGCCATCTCGCCTGCGCCGACCAGCCGAACCATGAGAAGAACCGGGTGCAGTTGGCGCTGTTCCAGTCGCTGCTCGGGCATTTTCCGAACATTCCGGCCTCGCTCGCCAATTCGGCGGCGCTGATGTCGAGCCGGGACTATCATTTCCAGATGGTCCGGCCCGGCATCGCGCTCTATGGCGGACGGGCGGTGAACGGGCGGCGCAATCCGATGGCGCGGGTGGTGACGCTCGAGGCGCCGGTGCTCGAGGTCAAGGAAGCGCGGACCGGCGAGAGTGTCGGCTATGGCGCCAGCTATACGCTGGCGCGCGAGAGCCGCATCGCCGTGCTCGGGATCGGCTACGCCGACGGGTTCGTCCGCTCGCTTTCCTCCAGCAATACGCATTCCGGCGGCCGCGTGGTGCTGCGCGGCCGCATCCTGCCGGTGATCGGGCGTGTCTCGATGGACCTCGTGACGGTCGATATCACCGACCTCGGCGGCGACCTGCCGCTGCCCGGGGAAATGGCCGAAATCTTCGGCCCTACTCTCGGCGTGGACGACCAGGCGGATATCGCCGGCACGATCGGCTACGAACTCCTGACCTCGCTCAAGCTGGGCCGCTTCCAGCGGCGCTATGTGGATGGGCCGGAGAGCGAGGGCGGCGCCGGCTGAGCCCCTGCCCTACCCGAAGCCGGCCCGTGACAGGCCGGGCGTGCCTCAAAAGTTGACGCTTCTTTCCGCGGCATGCTTCTTAGGCATTTCCGGGCGCGTGGCTTGGCTTGGGCGCCCCCAGGGAGATCGAAATGAAAAGCAATAATCTCATCCTCGCCGCGACCGCCGCGCTGGCGCTGTTCGCCGCGGGGCCGGCCATGGCCGACAGCAAGGACTGGACCACCACCGGCGTCACCATCGCCATGGAGGGCGCCTATGCGCCCTGGAACCTGACCAATCCCGACGGCACGATCGGGGGATTCGAACCGGAGCTGGCGCAGGTTCTGTGCGCGCATATGAAGGTGAAGTGCACGGTAGTGCCGTCCGATTTCGACTCGATCATCGAGGGGCTGAACTCGAACAAGTTCGACGCCGTGATGGATTCGCTCTCGATCACGCCGGAGCGCGAGAAGGTCATCGCCTTCTCGATTCCCTATGCCAATACGCCCACGAGTTTCGAAACGACCAAAGGGTCTTCGCTCGAAAATCTCGCCGGCACCGGCACGACGATCAAGCTCACGGGCGATGCGGCCAACGACACGCCGCTCATCGCCAAGTTCAAGGATGCCTTCAAGGGCAAGACCATCGGCGTGCAGGCGGCGACGGTCTATACCAAGTTCCTCGACGACAATTTCGGCGACATCGCCACCATCCGCGAATACAAGACCACGTCCGAACGCGACCTCGATTTGATCGCCGGCCGCATCGATGCCGGGTTCGACGACGCCACCGCCGAGCAGGCGGCCTTCGCCACGGCCGGCAATGAGAGCCTCGAATTCACCGGGCCGACCATCGGCGGCACGATCTTCGGGCCCGGCCAGGGCGTAGGCCTGCGCCAGTCCGACACCCAGCTCAAGGCGCTGTTCGACGACGCGATCAAGGCGGCGCTGGCCGACGGCACGGTCAAGACGCTGTCGGAGAAGTGGTTCAAGCTCGACGTCGAGCCGTGAGGTATAAGGCCGGGGGTCGCGCCCCCGGCCTTTCCCATATGTGGAGCAAGCCGATCATCCCTCCGGGCACAGCATTGTCCCATCCACCGCCGTCATTCCCGCGAAAGCGGGAATCCAGTTTTCCTTTCCGCACGGCGGGCTTTGAAAAACTGGATCCCCGCCTTCGCGGGGATGACGTGGAGGCGGCGGCAACGCGGTGGCTTGCGGGAACGGGGCCAATGTCTGTGGCAGGGCCCTCCCCATGAACCTTGCCGTGCTCGGCTTCGGACAGGGAGGATGGGGCGGGCTGCTGATTGCCGGGGCGCTGATGACGCTGGCGGTGACGCTGGCCGCGCTCGCGATCGGGGCAATCATCGGTGCGCTGGTCGCCTGGGCGAAGTTGTCGAAGCCGCTGCTGCCGCGCTTTGTCGGCGACGCCTATACCACCGTGTTCCGCTCGGTGCCGGAGTTGCTCATCATCTATATCGTCTATTTCGGCGGCTCGCGCGGCGTCTCCTGGATCGGCTCGCTGTTCGGCGCGGCGGGGTTCATCGGCCTGCCGGCCTTTGCGGCGGGCGCGCTGGGCGTGGGGCTGATTTCCGCCTCCTACCAGGCGGAAGTCTATCGCGGCTCGTTCATGGCCGTTGCGCCGGGCGAGATCGAGGCGGCGCGGGCCATCGGCATGCCCCGGCTGTTGCGCTTCCGGCGCGTGGTCGCGCCGCAGGTGATGCGTTTCGCCCTGCCGGGGCTGGGCAATGTCTGGCAATTGAGCCTCAAGGACTCGGCGCTGGTCTCGATCACCGGCCTCGCCGAACTGATGCGGCAGAGCCAGGTGGCGGCCGGCTCGACGCATCTCTACTTCCTGTTCTACATCGCCGGCGGAGTGCTCTACCTCGTGCTGACGACGCTGTCGGACCGGGTGTTCGGGGTGGCGGAAAAGCGCGTCGCGCGGACGTTCCGCGGCAGTTTGGGGCGGGGGTGATGGCGAACGAGGTGTCCGTGGCTCACCCCCACCCCTGTCCCCTCCCCGCAAGGGGGAGGGAGACGCTGAGGCTCGGCGATGCCACAAGCACTCCCTCCCCCGTGCGGGGCGGGATGGGGTGGGGGTTTCCCTCTGAGGAGGCCAGGTAATGGACCTCCCCTTCCTCGCCGACACGATGGGTCAATTGCTCGCGGTCACCCCCGTGACGCTCGAACTCTGGATCCTCTGCATCGCCATCGGTCTGGTGATCGCGCTCCTCGTCTGCTGGGGGCGGGTGAGCGGGGTGCCGGTGGTGTCGCAACTGGCGGCCGTCTACATCTTCGTCTTCCGGGGCTCGCCGCTGCTGATCCAGACCTTCCTCCTCTATTACGGGGTGAGCCAGTTCGCGCAGGTGCGGGCGAGCTTCGCCTGGCCGGTGCTGCGCGATCCGTTCAATTCGGCGGTGATTTCGCTGGCGCTCTGTACCGGAGGCTATGCCGCCGAAATCTTCCGGGGCGGGCTGCTCGCCGTGCCGGGCCGGGAGATCGAGGCCGGCCGGGCCATCGGCATGCCGCCCTTCACGCTGTTCCGCCGCATCATCGCGCCGATCGCGCTCAGGCAGGCGCTGCCCGCCTATTCGACGGAAATCGTGCTGATGATGAAGGCCACGGCGCTGGCCAGCCTCGTGACCGTCTGGGAAATCACCGGCACGGCGGAGAAGATCATTTCGCACACCTATCGCACCTTCGAAGTGTTCCTGTGCGCGGCGGCGATCTACCTTGTGCTCAATTTCGTGGTGATCCGCGCCATGCGCTATCTCGAATATCTGATCTCTCCGCATCTGCGCGGCCGGCCGGAGCCCGATGTCGCGGCCACGGTCACGGGGATCGCCCATCCGGGTGCCGATGTGCCGGAGCTGCCGACATGAGCGTTGCCGGCCCCGCACTGTCGCTCAGGGACATCCGCAAATCCTTCGCCGAGATGGAAGTGCTCAAGGGCATTTCGCTTGACGCCTTCGAGGGGGACGTGATCTCGATCCTCGGCGCTTCGGGCTCGGGCAAGAGCACGCTGCTCAGATGCATCAACATGCTCGAAGTGCCGGATTCCGGCACGGTGACCGTCGCCGGCGAGACGATCCGCATGAAACCCAGGCGCGGCGGCGGGCAGGAGCCGGCGGACGGGCGGCAGGTGGACCGCATCCGCACCGAGCTCGGCATGGTGTTCCAGAGCTTCAATCTCTGGAGCCATATGACGATCCTGCAGAACGTCATCGAAGGGCCCGTGCATGTGCTGCACCGGCCGAGGGCCGAGTGCATCGCCGAAGCGGAAGCGCTGCTGGAAAAGGTGGGGATCGCCGACAAGCGCAATTTCTATCCGGCGCACCTGTCCGGCGGGCAGCAGCAGCGGGCGGCCATTGCGCGGGCGCTCGCCATGAGGCCCAAGGTGATGCTGTTCGACGAGCCGACCTCGGCGCTCGACCCGGAGCTCGTCGGCGAGGTGCTGCGGGTGCTGCGCGCCCTGGCCGAGGAGGGGCGTACGATGCTGGTCGTCACACATGAGATGGGCTTTGCGCGGCATGTCTCCAACCGGGTGATCTTTGTCAACCAGGGCGTGATCGACGCCGACGGGACGCCGGACGAGGTGTTCGGCGAGGGCGGCACGGAGCGGTTCCGGCAGTTCGTTTCGGGGCTGCATGTGTGAAGGCCAGACTCCGACCGCCTTACATCGCGAGTCATTCCGGCGAAGGCCGGAATCCGGTCAAAAGCACGGCGCGTGTTGCTGGATTCCGGCCTTCGCCGGAATGACATGGTGGCTGGGCATCACGAGAGATATTGAATGAGCGATTTCGACGTCGCCGTTATCGGCCTCGGCGCGATGGGCGCGCATGCCGTGCAGCAGCTTGCGGCGCGCGGGCTCAGGGTGATCGGCATCGAGCGGTTCGGGCCGCTGAACGACCGCGGCTCCTCGCATGGCGATAGCCGCATCATCCGGCTCGGCTATTTCGAGGACCCCTCCTATGTCCCCCTGCTCCGCCGCGCCTATGCCAATTGGCGGGCGCTGGAAGCGAGGAGCGGCGAGGCGCTGCTGACCATCACCGGCGTGCTGCAGATCGGACGGCCGACGGGCCATGTCGTTGCCGGCGTGCTCGAATCCTGCCGGATGCACGGGATCGCCCATGAACTGCTGGACGGGCCGGAGGTGGAGCGGCGTTTTCCGGCTTTCGCCATGCGGCCCGAGGATGTCGGCGTGATGGAGCCGGAGGGCGGCTTTCTCAGGCCGGAGCGCGCTATCGCCACCGCGCTGAAACTGGCGGGCGCCGATGGCGCGGTGCTGCACTTCAACGAGCGGGTGACCTCGATCGAGCCGGACGATGGCGGCGTGTCGGTGGTTTCGGCGGCCGGGCGCTATCGCGCAGGCAAGGTGATCGTCGCGGCCGGGTCCTATGTGGCCGGGCTGGTGCCGGCGCTCGAGGGGTTTGCCCGGCCGATCAAGCAGGTGGTCGGCTGGTATCCGAGCCGGCACGGGCTGGCGACGGCCTTGGGACGCATGCCCTGCTACCTCGTCGACGAGGACGAGGGCGGCACCTATTTCGGCTTTCCCGACCTCGGCGAGGGCGCCAAGGTCGGCAGGCATGGGCATTTCTTCGAGGAAATCGACCCCGAGCAGCCCAATCCGCCGGTCAACGACGCCGACCGCGCGGCAACGGCAACATTCATGGCGCGGCGGGTTCCGGGCGTCGTGCCGCAAGGCGCGCGCTTCATCACCTGCCGCTACACCATGCTGCCCGGGGAGGATTTTCTCATCGATTTCCTACCGGGGGAGCGGAATGTGGCGGTTGCATCGCCGTGCTCCGGGCACGGGTTCAAGTTCGCGAGCGTGATCGGCGAAATCCTGGCGGATATGGCCGTCGAGGGCGGCACGGCGCTGCCGATCTCGCGCTTCAGTTTCGAGGCGATGCGCGAACGGTCAGCCGCAGATACCGCCATCTAGAGC
>DASZUI010000097.1:0-14835 GCA_035547675.1 Devosia sp. | reverse complement strand
CGAACTCCAGCCAGACCGGCTCGTCCGGCGCTACGCGGATGTGCGGCTCGACGCTGACCGTCACCTCGGCCGAGCCGAGATTGACATGGGCATAGGTGATGTCGCCGGTGGGCTCGGAGGTATAGACGCGGCCGGGGACGGTATCGAGCTGCGCCGCCTTGTGCAGCTTGATCGTCGAATGGCGGGCGCCGAGGATGACCTTGTTGCCGCGCGCCCGGAGCGCCCGGCGACCGTTCTCGGGCGACAGCCGCATGTCCCAGCCATCGGGGCTCACCACATGCACTTCGTCGCCGCGGGTCGAGAGCTCGACCGGCACGAGGCTCATGGCCGGGCTGCCGACGAAACCCGCAACGAAGACATTGGCGGGGTTTTCGAAGACGCGCGAGGGCGCGTCGTATTGCTGCAGCACGCCGCCCGACATCACCGCCATCTTGTCGGCCATGGTGACCGCCTCGAGCTGGTCGTGAGTCACATAGATGACGGTGGCGTGCAGGTCCTGGTGGAAGCGCTTGAGCTCGGAGCGCATCTGCACGCGCAGCTTGGCGTCGAGATTCGACAGCGGCTCGTCCATCAGGAACACCTGCGGGTCGCGCACCAGTGCCCGGCCGAGCGCCACGCGCTGCTGCTGGCCGCCCGAAAGCTCGCGCGGCCGGCGTTCGAGCAAATGGGTGATGTCGAGCACGCGGGCCGCCTCCCGCACCCGCTTATCGATCTCGTCATTGGCGAATTTCCGCATTTTCAGCGGAAAGGCGAGATTCTTGTAGACGGTCTTGTTGGGATAGAGCGCGTAATTCTGGAACACCATGGCGATGTCGCGATCCTTGGGATCGAGCTGGTTCACCACGCGCTCGCCGATCACGATATCGCCGCCGGAAATGGGAATGAGGCCCGCCACGAGGTTCAGCGTCGTCGTCTTGCCGCAACCCGACGGGCCGACCAGGGCGACGAATTCGCCGTCATTGACGGTCAGCGAGACGTGGTTGACGGCGTAGATGTCGCCATAGTTCTTGACGACATCGTCGAGGCGGACTTCAGCCATTATGGTTCCTTTCTAGTCGGCAATCGGCAGTCTAGTCGGCAATCGGCAGTAGGCAATCGGCAGTAGGCAGTCGTAAAGCAGCGCGACTGCCTATTGCCGATTGCCGACTGCCGCGTTTCACGACTTCACCGCCCCCTCGGTCAGCGCCCTCACGAAATAGCGCTGGAGGACGAGGAACATCACGACCACGGGCACGCTCATGATGAAGGAGGCCGCCATCAGGCCCGGCCAATTGGTGGTGTATTCGGTGAAGAAGCGCTGCAGTCCGACCGGCAGCGTCATCTTGTTTTCGTCATTGAGGAAGGTGAGCGCATAGACATATTCGTTCCACGACACGATGAAGGAATAGATGGCTGTGGCGATGATGCCGGGCGACGAGAGCGGCATGACGACGAGCAGGAAGGCCTGGAAGCGCGTCGCGCCATCGATGCGGGCGGCCTGTTCGAGCTGCACGGGGATGTTGTCGTAAAACCCCTTGAGCAGCCAGATCGAAAGCGGCAGGCCGAAGGTCAAATAGGTGAGGACCAGCGACCATTGCGAATTCACCAGATGCAGGAAGCGCATCAGGATGAAAAGCGGCATGAGGAAGACCACCGCCGGGAACATGTTCCGCAGCAGCACGGCGTAGAACAGCCAGGCCCGTCCGGGGAAGCGGAAGCGCGAGAAGGCGTAGGCGGCGGGCACCGCGACCGCGACGCCGAGGGCGGTCGTGACGGTGCACACCCAGACCGAATTCCAGAGATAGGTGAGGAATTCCTGCCCGACGCTGCCGGCCGGATTGAGCAGGGTGACGTACTGGTCGAGCGTGGGATTTTTCGGCCACCACTCGGGCGGATATTGCAGGGCGGCGAACTGCGTCTTGATCGAGGTGATTACCATGTAGACCATGGGGAGCACGGCGAACAGGGTGAGCAGCACGAGGAAGATGCGGCCGGCCCAGCGCCAACCGTCGACGCGCTTGCGGCTCGAAAGTTCGGCGGCAACGACGCTCATTCGGCCCTCCCCTCGTCCTTGCCCGAGAGCGCGCGGACGTAGAAATAGCCGAGCACCATCATGACGATGAACAGGATCACCGAATAGGCCGAGGCGGTGCCGAAGCGGATGCGGCCGAAGGCGATCTCATAGACCTGGGTGATCCAGATGTCGGACGACCCGGCCGGGCCGCCGCCCGTTATGATCCAGGGAATGGTGAAGCTGTTGAGGTTGGCGACGATCATCAGCAGCACGGTAATGAGGGTCACGCCTTTGAGGTGAGGCATGGTGACATGCCAGAAGCGCTGCCACGGCCCTGCCCCGTCCACCATCGCCGCGCGATGCAGCTGGTCGGGCACGGTCTGCAGGCCCGCCAGCATCATGATCATGGCGAAGGAGAATTCCTTCCAGATATTGACCACGATGAGCGAGGCGAGCGCCGTCCGGGTGTTGTCGAGGAAATTGATGGGGCGGTCGGTGAAGTGGAGCTGCATGGCCAAGGCCCCGATCACCCCGTAATCGGAATGGTAAATCCAGCGCCAGATATAGGAGGCGGCCACGGCGCTGATCACATAGGGGATCAGCAAAAGGCCGCGGACGAGCCCGCGGCCGATGAATTCGCGGTTGAGCGCCAGGGCGGCGCCCAGACCTAGCACGAAGGAGAAGAGGGTCGAGAAGACCGTCCAGATGATGGTGTTGACGGTGCCGTCCCGGAACGTCTCAGACCCCAGCACCGCGCTATAGTTCTCAAGCCCGATGAAGGGAATGTCCTCCATCGAGAGGCTGGGCGAGGTGCGGAAGAAGCTGAGATAAATGGTGTAGTAGATCGGATAGCCGATCACCAGCACCATCACCCCGATCGCCGGCAGGATGTAGAGATAATCCGACCAGTGCTCCGCGATGCGGCGGAGCAGGCCGGGCCGGGGCGGCGGCGGCCTGTGCACCGCAACGGCGCTGGTCTCGGTAGTCGCGATGGCCAATCGATGGTTCCTTGGTACGAATGATTTAGACTCCGGCGGCGCCGCATCGCCTCCCTCCCCCTTGAGGGGAGGGATTGAGGGTGGGGGTACCGCCACGCGCTCTGGCGCGCGTTGCCACCCCCACCCGGCTACCGCCACCCTCCCCTCAAGGGGGAGGGGCGTTGTTGCACGAGCCGCAGCTCACCCTCACCGCCCTGCCGGCACCCTCCTGCCTCTGCCGAGGTCTGAGCCGCTCAAATCGCTCCACCGGAGCGATTTGCCCCTTCGGGTCGCTTTGCAGCCCCAAAGGGGCGAGGGCTTCGCTAGCTCACACCCCGTTCAACAGGTCGTTGGCCTTCTTGGCGGCGTCTTCGGCGGCGTCGGATACGCTCATCTTGCCGGTAAGCGCATTCTGCATCATGTCCGGCACGATGATGTTCATCACCTCGGTGGATTCCGGGATCACCGGGAACGGAATGCCGTAGGGCAGCATGGACGTGGTGACGTTGAGGAACTTGATCTGCTCCAGGCGCTGCTTCATCCACTGGGACTTGAAGCCGCGGAAATTGGAGGGATTCGAGGAGTCCCAGGCGAGCTTGGTCGACCATTCCGGCCCGGTGAGGAAGGCGATGAAGGCCTTGGCCGCCATCAGGTCCACCTTGCCGCCATCCACATACTGGTCGTTGAAGACGTGGACGTTGGAGCCGCCGAAAACCACGGCGCGGCGCTTGGTGCCCTTGGGGATCAGCCCGTAGCGCATGTTCGCCACCACCTGGTCGGCCATCTCCTTGTCGGCGCCGGTCGCCTTCTTGGCATGGTCGAGCATATAGGCATATTCGGTGGGGTGGCTGATCATCATCGCCAGATTGCCGGCGAGGAACGGGTCCTCGTTCTCGGTCTGGGTGTTGGTGAGCGCCGAGGTCGGCACGGATTTGTCGCGCACATACATGTCGTAGCACTGCTGCAGCGCGAGCTTGGTGCCGTCATTGTTCAGATAGACCTTCTGGTAGGTCGGCTGGTCCTCGGCCTCGTCGAAGGCGCCGCCGCCATTGGCCCAGGCCTGCGGCATGAAGCGGAAGGGCGTGTTGCCGGCGTTCTGACGCGCCACCAGGCCATAGCCGTTCTTGCCGGTCTTTTCCTTGATCTGCTTGGAATAGGCGACCACGTCGTCCCAGGTGTCGGGGGCCGTTTCGGGATCGAGCCCGGCGGCCTTGAAGATCGCGGCGTTCCAGATGAAGGCCATGGTCTCGTTATTGGTGGGCACGCCATAGGTCTTGCCCTGCCAGGTCACCGACTTCATGGCGCCCGGCCAGTATTCCTCGAGCGGATAGCCGGCATCGGTCGGCCCGAATTCGCGGAAATAGCCCTTGGCGGCGAATTCCACGCCGCCAAGGATCGGCAGGCGGACGACCATCGGGGCGGCATTGCCGAGCGCGGCGGTGCGGACCTTGTCGAAAATCTGGTTGTAGTCGAGGTTCTGCTTTTCGAGCTGGATATTCGGATAGGTCTTGGCGAAAGCGTCGAAGAACTCGCCCTCGAACTTCTTGTCGATGTCGGGCGAGGACTGGTTGGTGCCCTGCCACCAATAGGTGAGCTTGCCCTTGTAATCGAGCGGCACGACCTTGGCGCATTCGGCGGCGGTGTCGATGTCGAGCGTGCCGGCGATCGAATTGATGTAGTCGGGGGTCCAGGTCGAGGCATCCACGCCGGTCTTGGCGTCGGCCATGGCCGGCAGGCGCGACGCCAGCCAGCCGGCGGCCCCGGCTATGGCGGAATAGGCCAGGAAACGACGGCGGCTCAGCCGGTGAATCGCAGATTCCTGGCGCGGCCGTCCACCCTCGGGCGAAGTGGTCATTCGGTTCTCCTCCTTGCTCTCCTCGCACCGCCCGCCCGCGCCGGATCTGCCGTCCCGCTGCGATAGGCTGCGCACCGGAAGGCTAGTCTCCGAACGCAAATACTGTCAAGGAACGACCGCAATTCATTGCGTGATTTGTTATGTTGTTATGCACGCCGTTGCGGCGCAATGCGCAATTGAGGAGCGCACCTCAGGACGCGGGGATTGGCGCGGGGATTGCCGCGGAGATCACCGCCGCCATGCGGACCACGGCGTCGCGCAGCTTGTCGCGGGTAGGCACGTCCTTGTCGCCGAGAAACGGGATGGAAAGCGCGGCGAGGAACCGGCCGTCGCCCTCGAAAATCGGCGCCGCGATGGCATGGACGCTGGCGCCGTGTTCGCCCTGGTCGCGGGCATAGCCCTGGCGGCGGATGCGCCCCAGCTCCGCCCGGAGCTTGCCGGGATCGGTAATGGTGCGGGGGGTGTAGCGTTCGAGCGGCCGGGCCAGGAAGTCGTCGAGCTCGGCGGCGGGCAGATGGGCCAGGATGAGCTTGCTCGCGGCCCCGGCATGGAGCGGGAAGCTGGTACCGGAGGCGGGGGTCGGGCTGTATTCGTGCGGACCGAGAACCGCGGCGGTGACCAGCGCCAGATTGCCGTCGCGCACCGAAATCTTGCACGGCTCCCCCGTCTGCTCGGTCAGCCGCTGCATGAAGGGCAGCGCCAGTTCGGGCAGGTCGTAGGCCGCACGGGACGGCCGGACCCGCGCCGCAAGCGCCAGCAGGCGCGTGCCGAGCAGGTAGGCGCCGCCGGTCGTGCGCCCCACCATGCCATGTGCCTGCAGCGTGTTGAGGATGCGATAGACCGTCGAGCGCGGCAGGCCGAGTTCGAGGGTCAGCTCACGGATGGTGTGGCCGGCTTCGCTGCGCTCGAGCAGGCCCAGCAGGTCCATCGTGCGCTCCAGCACCGGCACGCCATTGCGCCCGCGTTCTCCCTCGGCCATTTGTCCCTCCTCCGCGACCAAACGCCGGTTATGATCAAAACCGCTGCGGAGCCGTCACAGCGGCAAACAGGCGGGGCGCATTTGAACAGACATCTGTTCAAATGGGAACCAGCCATTCGGCTGGACCGGATTTTCGGTGTGGCGGGGTAGAGCGCGCGGCCCATGGTTCGAGGCTCGGCTTCGCCTCGCACCTCACCATGAGGTTGTAGAGTTTCCTTGAGCGTGGAAACAGACTCCGACCTCATCCTGAGGTGCGACCGAAGGGAGCCTCGAAGGATGGGCAGCGCGCGCTCCTGGATTCCGGCCTTCGCCGGAATGACGCCGTAGTTGAGGAGAGGCCATCCCACATCCACTTCGTCATTTCGGCCTTCGCCGGAATGACGCTGGTGGCGAGGCATGGCCTTAGCCTCACCCCGACGTCATTCCCGCGGGAATCCAGTTTGGCCATGTGCACAGAGGTCGCCGTATTGGCCGGCCCCCCTTGCGCACCGCGCCCCGACCCCCTAGCGTCCCAGATGTGAAGAGGCGCGCGTTCAAATAAGAATACCCTCTTCGGTGGCCGGGAGGGGCGAAATGAAAATCAAGGATTTGAAGTGCGCCGTGATCGGGCGCCACCCGATCGTGCGCATCACGACGGACGAAGGTCTCTACGGGCTCGGCGAGGTCGAGTTCACCAAGACCTATCTCAAGCCCTGGGTGCTGCATTTCCGCGAGGCGCTGATCGGGGAGGACCCCACCGATGTCGAGCGCGTGATGCTGAAAATCCGCCAGCGCGGGTCGTTCAAGCCCTATGGCGCGGCGGTATCGGCGATCGAGCATGCGCTGTGGGATATTGCCGGCAAGGCGGCGAATGTGCCGGCCTACAAGCTGCTCGGCGGCAAGGTGCGCGACAAGGTGCGCGTCTATAACGGCTCGATCCGCAAGAAGCGCACCGGCGACCGGCCGGAGGACTACGCCGCCGACGTCAAATGGATGATGGAGCGGCCCGAAAACTTCTTCATGGTGAAGCAGGGCATCAGCTTCCATTCCAACATGAAGGACACCATCGACGACTTCCATTACGGCGTGCGCCAGCACAGAGCGGGCTATCACGGCATGATGGACCAGGGCGTGATCAGCGAGCACGGCTTCAACCATATGCTCGAATGCGTCGCGGCGATGAAAGAGGTGCTGGGCGACAAGGTGAGCCTCGCGCTCGATTGCGGGCCGGGCTGGCTCCTGCCCGACGCCATCCGCTTCGCGCAGGCGGTCGAGAAATACAATTTGATGTGGCTCGAGGACATGCTGACCGGCGACTATGTGCCCTGGGTCAATCCGCAGGCCTATCGCGAGCTGACCGTATCGACCTCGACGCCGATCCATACCGGCGAGCAGATTTACCTCAGGCACAATTTCAAGGAGCTGATCGAGACGCAGGCGGTGCGCGTGGTGGGCCCCGACCCGGCCGACATCGGCGGCATCGCCGAGCTCAAATGGGTGGCCGAGCACGCCTATATGCACTCGATCCTGATGGCGCCGCACGGCACGGCCAATGGGCTCCTCGGGCTGGGCGCGCTGATCAATGTGGCGGCCACCCTGCCGGCCAATTACGTCGCTTTCGAATATCCGAGCGCGTCCGATCCCTTCTGGGAGGAAATCGTCACGGGCCTCCCCGAGGGGCGGATCGTTAACGATTCCATGATCGACCTGCTGCCCGGCCCTGGCCTCGGGCTCGACATCGACCCCGAGGGCGCGCGGAAATACCTCAAGGAAGAAGACGCGGACTTCTTCGAATTGTAAGGGGCAGTGCGCGCTGCTGGATTCCGGCCTTCGCCGGAATGACGAAGTGGGTGTGGCACGGCCTTACCCCATCACCGGCGTCATTCCGGCGAAGGCCGGAACCCAGCCGCGCGCGCTGGCCTAGGCCAGTTCTCGCGAGCTAATTCGCTCCGCCCAGGCCCGACCCGATGCGGGCCCGGTCGACTCGCGCTCGATGAGCTCGGCCAGTAGCGCAATGCGCCGCGGCGGGGTCGTGGCGCCGTCGGCGCGGGCGAGGCGGTCGGCGATGCAGCGGACGAGCGCCGCACCCGTTTCAACCATGGGCTGCCGCATGGTGGTAAGCCGCGGCGCGACCTGCGAGGCGACCGCCAGATCGTTGACGCCCACCACCGATACATCCTCGGGCACGCGCACGCCCAGCCGCAGCAATTCGGAAATCACGGTGACGGCGATGCCGTCATGGGCGCAGAACAGTGCCGTTGGCCCCCTGCCCCGCCCGAGATAATCGAGCAAGGCCGGGCGGAAGCCGACCGCCTCGTCGAAAGGCAGATCGTCGCACTCGCCGAGGCCGGCCTGCGCCAGCCCGTCGCGGAAGCCGCGGAAGCGCTCGCCGCGCGCCACCGGCCAGGCATTGCCCCGCACGAAAGCGAAATCGCGGTGACCGAGGCCGAGCAGGAATTGGGCGACCCGCAGGCCCGTCTCCCAATCGGCGCCGACCACCTGGTCGATCGGATCGAAGGGCCGGACATAATTGGCGCTGGCGACAGGCAGGCCGGTCCGCAGGGCCAGGTCGGCCACCTCGCCCGGGCGGGCCACGGCGAGGATGATGCCGACGATGCCGGGATCGAGATGCGAATTGTCGGCAAGATAGCGCGCCTGGCGCGGCAGGACGGCAAAGCCCAGCCGCTCGCCCTCCCGCTCGGCGCCGTGCATGATGTTGAGCCAGCGCTCGGCGCTGACCGGATCGATCTCCTGCCGGATGAAGAGAATCTGCCCGGTGGGCGGCGTCACCTCGGAATTGAGCCGGTAGCCCATGGCGTGGGCGGCGCGGAGCACGCGGCTGCGCGTCGCCTCGCTGACCCCGGCCTTGCCGGAGAGCGCCCGCGAGACGGAAAATTTGGAAAGACCCAGCCGGTCGGCCAGATCCTGAATGGTGACGCGCGCCAAGGCTGCCTCGTTGCGGCTTGTTAGGTTGGCGGTTGTGCCGCGATGGCCGGCTCAGGGTCAAGAGGCCGCGGCGTGCGCTTTGCCGCAGCCTCGTCGTGGCTGGATCGATGCAGCCTCAGGCGTCGGAGACGGGTGCCGGTTCCGCGGGCGCGGGCGCGGGCGCGCGGGCGCCGGCCTTGCCGGTGAGGCGCGAAATGATGCCGAGGCTCAGGAGGTGCGCGTAGATCGGCTTCAGGTAGCCGCCCCGGCGCAGCTCGAGGAATTTGTCGTCCGGCAGTCCGGTCAGCACCTCCTCGTCGACGATCAGCAGGCCGTGGACCACGGTGGACTCGCCGTCGGGCATCTTGGCGTCGAGCGAGACGGAGCGGAACAGGCCGAGTTCCTGCAGCTTCCGGCCGAAGGCGTCGGTGCGCTCGGCGGCGGTCTGGTAATTGTTGGCGAACTGCAGCGCCTCGGCGATGCGCTGGGTGGGCTCGCCCGAGGCAGAAAAGAGCGGCTCGCCGGTCTTTTCGTCGAAGCCCTCATAGCGGTCGTCGATGCAGAATACCGGATCGGCGTTGGGCACATTGCCGATGATGAAGGGATAGCGCCTGAGATAGGCCGGCACATAGGCCGCGTCCCAGCGACCCTCGGGCGTAACGAAGGCGTTGCTGCCGGGCCTGATGCCGGTGACGAACACAGCGGTGGGCTGGGCGGCGCCGGGCAGGAAGGCGATGGGAATTTCGGGCGCGGCCGTCGCGAATTCGTCGATCAGCGCCGGGATGAGATGGGCGCCGCGCGCATAGTCGAGCGGCTGGTCCGGCGATTTGAGCCGCAGCGCGCGATGCGTCTCGCGATTGAGCGGCACGACGTTTCGATAAAAAAGCGGATTTGGCATCGAGGTCTCCCGGTCATCTCACTGGCGGTTAGCACGGATGGCGCCGGGCGTACACGCGGTTTGGCGGGGCGGGGACGCGGCAGGACGAGGGGGAAGTTTCATCAATTCGCGCAGGTCGCCAAGGGGAAAGGTCGGAGCCCTCGGCTGGATTCCGGCCTTCGCCGGAATGACGGCGGGGATGGGGCAAGGCGGTACCCGGTCCCCTCAGGATGGGCAAGGCGGTGCCGCCCGCACGCCGTCATTCCGGCGAAGGCCGGAATCCAGGTTCAGGCACGGCTCGCCTCAGTAGTTCGAGCCTTCGGTCGAGCGGGCGGATTCGAAGAGGAACCAGGCGCGGCGTTCGGTTTCGTCGATCCAGACTTCGAGCATGCTGGCGGTGGCCACGTCATTATGGCCTTCGCAGAGCTCGTGCACCTGGCGCATGAAGCCGACGAGCTGGCGGTTGTCGTCGCGCAGCTCGGCCAGCATGTCCTGCGGATCGACGTAATCGGCGTCGTTGTCGAGGATGCGCTTCAGCCGGTTGATCTCGCCGATCGAGTGCAGCGTCTTGCCGCCGAGCTTGCGGGCGCGCTCGGCGATGTCGTCGGTCATGGCGAAAATCTGCTCGCCCTGTTCGTCGAACATCAGATGGTAATCGCGGAAATGCGGGCCCGAGAGGTGCCAATGGAAATTCTTCGTCTTGATATAGAGGGCGAAGACATCGGCCAGCAGCGTCGCGAGCGCGGCGCTGATCTCCTTGCTGGCCTGTTCCCCCAGATCGGTAGGGGTGTGGATGCGCGATTCGCGCCGCGACTCGGCAGAGGACTCGGGCTGTTTCATGCTTGGCTCCATGGGGTTGACGCTAACTAACGCACATTAACCCGGAGGCGTGCCAAACGCTTGACTAATCGCAACGCTCAGTGCCGCGCGAGCAGCCGGCGGGCGACCTGGGCGGCCTGTACGCGAATGTCGGGCACGGCCTCGATTTCCCAGAAGCGGCCGCGCGTCAGCGGACCCACGGCGAAAAGGCGATCGGAGGCGCGGCCGGCGCTGTCGATGACGCGGCAGTCGTCGGTGACGTCGAGCCCGATATGCTGGGCATCGGGCCGGGCAAGACCGCGGCTCACCAGCGAACGGACGAGCGGATTGGTGCTCGCCTCGACATCGACGGTAATGCCGCCGCAATCATAGACGCGCGCGACGTCGAGGGTCTCGGTTTCCGCGCGACCGCGGCGGCGGATGGTGGCGCGGGCGCCGTCGGGCAGCCGCTCGACGCCGAGGAACTTGCCGGCGACCAGCCGTACTTGGCCGCGCTCGGCCGCGTCCTTCATGCGCGCAAAGGTTTCGGGCGGCATGCGGTGGCGGTGGATATTCCACCAGGGGCGCAGGTGCTCGAGGAACTGCCGGCGGCTTTCGTCCGACCAGCCCTGCCAGATGCGCTGGTTGAAGGGACGCAGCGCGTCGACCACGCTGCGCCAGTCGCCGCCTTCGGCCATGAGGCCGGCGGCGCGGCCGCGCAGCCAATGGGCCAGGCGCGGCGCGTCGGCGCCGAGCGGCACCTCGGCTTCATCGAGCACGAGCTTTGCCGCCTGCCTGTGGCTGCGCGGCAGGAGCCCGTGGCGCGAGACGACATGGATCGTCCCGGTATGCCGCACATCATCGAGGCGGAGCCAGGCATCGACCATGGAGAGTCCCGAGCCGAGGATCATCACAGGCGCGCCGGCGGGCAGCGGCGTATCGCGCTCGGAACCAACGCGGACGGCGATGCCGCGGCCCCGCGCCGGCTGTTCCTCATGGCCCACGGCGAGGACGGCAATGTCATTTGCCACGCTTTCCCCATTGTCGAGCCGCGCCGCGATGCCGGTGCTGGTTTCGGCCAGCTCGAGACATTCGGCATGGACGATTCTGAGCCTTCCGGGCTCGGGCGCCGCGGCGGCGCGCAGCGTATCGCCCAGATAATCGCCATAGAGGCGGCGAGGCGCGAACACCCAGGGGTCGGTGTATTCAGGCACCCGCGCCTTGAGCCAGTGCCAGAAATGGTCGGGATCGTCCGGCAGGGCGCTCATGTTCGAGGCCGGCACGTTCAGAATGTGATCGGCCTGGACGGTGGAATAGGCGACGCCCTGCCCCACCGCCTGCCGGCGTTCCACCAGGGTGAGGCGGATATCCGCCTCGAGATCGCGCAGCAAATGGATCGCCAGCAGCACGCCGGACGCGCCGCCGCCGATGATTGTCACCTCGAGGGGAGAGTCCGTCACGGCAGCCGCCCGGCTTGCGTTACTGATCGCGACAAAACTCGCCTCCCCGGCTTTCGATGCGGCGTCTGCGCTATCCCTGCGTAATCTCGACCGTTTTAATAGAGTTTGTCAAACCCGGTCAGTTGCCGCCGCGGACCCGGCCGAAATGATGGGCGAGGCCCAGGCCGAGCAGCACGGCGCCGAGGGCCACCGCGACGCATTCGCCATTGAGCCCGAGCACGGGCGGAAAAAGCGAGAGCAGGAAGAGCCCGATCAGGGCATTGACCGCGCCCCAGATGAAATTGACGAGGGCAGGCGAATTGCCCCGCCCCGGCGGCTTGGCGAAGGGCGAGGGAAAGGGCTGGCCCTGCAGCCCCGCCACGAGGTGCGGAATGGCATTGCAGAGAAAGGCTCCGGCGAAGAAGAGGGCGATATAGTTCAACTCGGTCTCCATGGGCGCCCGGGAATCGGGCGCGCGGGTATGTTGTCGCGGCGGCGCGTTGGGTGGAAGGGACGCGCGCGGGTGGGCCGCGCGCGCTGCCCATCCTTCGACAAGCTCAGGATGAGGTTGGTGGATGGGTGAAGGGGTTGAGAGCTGGATAGGACGGTCTGCGAAGGGGCGTGAAGCGAGGGGCGTAAAGGCGCGCGGCTTTCGAGAGTCGGCTTCGCCTCCTCAGGACGAAACTCACAGCACCCACGACCTCATCCTGAGCCTGTCGAAGGATGGATAGCGCGCGCGGCCCATGGTCCGAGGCTCCCTGCGCGGTCGCACCTGACCATGAGGTGGGGCGAAGCGGTCCGCAGTCGGGCGGCCGGTGTATCGGGCCGGATTCCGGCCTTCGCCGGAATGACGGCGCGCGAGAGCGGCGGGACCATGCACCCGTTTCCGGGAGGCCTGAATCCAGGCAGCGGCACCCGCTCAACTGCCTCGCGGCTTGGCACGGTTGGTCGGTGGGGCGGCGAGGGGGTCGTCGGGCCAGGGGTGGCGGGGATAGCGGCCCTTGAGGTCCCTGGCGACATCCTTCCAGGAGCCGCGCCAGAAGCCCGGCAGGTCGCGCGTGGTCTGGATCGGCCGATGCGCCGGCGAGAGCAGCACCAGCAGCAGCGGGACCCGGCCGCCGGCGATCGAAGGATGACGGTCGAGGCCGAAAAGCTCCTGCACGCGGATTTCGAGCGCCGGGCCGTTCTCGGCCTCGTAATCGATAGGCAGGCGCGAGCCGGAGGGCGCCTCGAAATGGCTGGGCAGCAATTCCTCCATCTCCCGCCGCAGGGCCCAGGGCAGCAGCTCGCCCAGCGCGTTGCCGAGGTCGTCCGGGGTGATCTCGGCGAGCGCACCGCGCCCGACGATGAAGGGCGCGAGCCACGCCGCGCCGCCGGCGGCGAGCGCCTCGTCCGACAGGTCCGGCCAGGGCGCGCCGAGGGTGCGGTGGAGATAGGTCGCCCGGGCGCGAAGCGCCGCCTGCTCCTTCGTCCAGGGCAGCGCGGCGATGCCGGTTTCCGCGATGCCGGCGGCAAGCAGGCGCGCGGCGGCTTCGGCATCGGCGATCGCGGCGGTGGTATCGGCGAGGCGGACTTCGCCGAGGCGGCGAAGGCGCCGGGCGCGCACGCTTTTGGTTGCCGGATCGAAAGCGAGGGAGTCCTCGTCCACGATCTGGCGGGCGAAGAGCGCCTCGATCTCGGCGCGATCGATTGCGGCGGCGGCGCGGATGCGGCCATTGGCGGCGCTGCCGGTCACGTCGGCGACGACGAGGAAGGGTCTTGCGGCGAGCGCATCGGCTTCATCGAGGCTCGCGGCACGGCCGTTGACGAGGCGAAAGCGGCCCCGGCGCCCGGCGGCCTGCGCCACACGGTCCGGGAAGGCGCGGGCGAGATGACGGCCCACGGGAACGTCGATAGTGCCCTGCCCCGTGCCTGCCCAGCGGCGGGCGAGCCCACGGGCGTCATTGGCGCGATTGCCCCGATCCTGCCGGAAGCGGCGCATGCGCTGGTCGAGGTCGACATCGTTGCCGCCGAGGCCGCGTTCACCCAGCAGCACGGCGAGGTTGGCCGCGGCGAGCGCCTCGCCCTCCTCGCGGGCGCGGTGGATCATATGGGCAAGGCGGGGGTGAAGCGGCATCTGCGCCAGCGCCCTGCCCTCGGCGGTGATGTGGCCGGATTCGTCGATCGCCTCGAGACGTTGCAGCAGGGCAATGGCCTCGCTCCAGGCCGCCTCAAGCGGCGGGTCGAGGAAGGCGAGCGATGAGGCGTCGGTGACGCCCCAGGAGGCGAGATCGAGGGCGAAGCCGGCGAGGTCGGCCTCGAGGATTTCCGGCGGATCGAACGGAATGAGCGCGGCGTCCTGCGGTGCGCTCCACAGGCGATAGCAGACGCCCGGCTCGATGCGGCCGGCGCGGCCGCGGCGCTGGTCGGCGGCGGCGCGGGACACGCGGCGGGTTTCGAGCGTGGTGAGGCCGGTCGCCGGGTCATAGGCGGGCCGGCGCGACAGGCCGGAATCGACGACGATCCGCACCCCCCCGATGGTCAGCGAGGTTTCGGCAATCGATGTCGCGAGCACCACTTTCCGGCGGCCGGGCGGCGATGGCGCAATGGCGCGGTCCTGCTCGGCGGGGGTGAGGTCGCCATAGAGCGGGGCGATGTCGATGTCGGGCGGCAGGCGGCCGGCGAGCCGTTCGGCGGTGCGGCGGATTTCCGCCTGGCCCGGCAGGAAGGCGAGCACGGAGCCGGCATCGGCCGCCATGGCGCGCGCGATGGTCGCCGCCATATGCTCCTCGATGGCGGCGTTCGGCGCGGCAGGTGCATAGCGCGTTTCGACGGGGAACATGCGGCCCTCGCTCTCGATCACCGGCGCGTTCGACAAGAGGCGCGACACGGCGGCGGCATCGATGGTCGCCGACATGACGAGGAGCCGCAGATCCGGGCGGAGCGCCGTGGCATCGAGGGCGAGCGCGAGGCCGAGATCGCCCTCGAGGCTGCGCTCGTGGAATTCGTCGAAGACGACCGCCGCGACACCCGC
>DASZUI010000096.1:0-2094 GCA_035547675.1 Devosia sp. | reverse complement strand
CAGAAGACGGAAGCCGAGATGCTGCGGACGCCGAATTTCGGCCGCAAGTCGCTCAACGAGATCAAGGAAGTGCTGGCGCAGATGGGGCTCCATCTCGGCATGGATGTCGCCAACTGGCCGCCCGAGAACATCGACGATCTGGCCAAGCGCTACGAAGATCATTATTAACCAGCCATTCGGCTGGACCGACCTCAACTGCGCCCCCGTGGCGCGCCCGTAGTAGGGAGTTAGAAAAATGCGCCACGGTAATGCAAACCGTAAGCTCAACCGCACCGCCAGCCACCGCAAGGCGATGTTCGCCAATATGTCGGCGGCGCTCATCAAGCATGAGCAGATCGTGACCACGCTGCCCAAGGCCAAGGAATTGCGGCCGATCGTGGAGAAGCTGATCACGCTGGCCAAGCGCGGCGATCTGCATGCGCGCCGCCAGGCGATTGCTCAGGTCCGCGACGAGACGCAGGTGCAGAAGCTGTTCGGCGTGCTCGGCGACCGCTACAAGGATCGGCAGGGCGGCTACACCCGTATCCTCAAGGCCGGCTTCCGTTATGGCGACAACGCGCCGGTGGCGGTGATCGAATTCGTGGATCGCGACGAGACGGCCAAGGGCCAGGATTCCGGTCCGGTGCAGGAGCGGCCCTACCAGGAAGACGAGTACGCCGGCGCCGCTGCCTAAGGCTCGGGCGAAAGACAGGTTTGTCGAGGCGGTCGTCCGGAAGGGCGGCCGCCTTGTGCTTTTCCGGCTTTTCTTCGCCGCGCCAAACCGCAAGAGTGACTGCGGCCGCAAGGGGAGGGGATGCGAATGGTTGATGGGCCGGTTCTGGTCACGGGGGCAAGCGGCTTCGTCGGCAAATGGGTGGTGATCGAGCTGCTCAAGGCCGGCTATGCGGTGCGCGGCACGGTCCGCTCCGAGGCCAAGGCGGCACAGGTGCGGCAGACGATCGCCACGCTGCTCGGCGATGAGGCCGCCGGCCGGCTGGAACTCGCCTTCTGCGACCTGTTGTCCGACGCGGGCTGGGCGGAGGCGATGCGTGGCTGCTCGGCGGTGATGCATGTAGCGGCGCAGATCGTCGGCGACGAACCCAAAGACCCGGACGTGGTCGTGCGGCCGGCGCTGGAGGGAACCGAGCGGGTGCTGCGCTTTGCCCATGCGGCGGGTATTCGCCGGGTGATCATCACCTCGTCCATTGCCACGGTCGGCTATGGCCACGGGCAGACCAGCGGCAGGCGCGTCTATACGGACCAGCATTTCACCAATCTCGACGCCATGCGCTGGACCTGGGCCTATTGCATCGGCAAGACCAGGGCCGAGCAGATGGCCTGGCGCTTTGCCGCCGAAAACGGCATGGAAATCACCACCATCCATCCCGGCATGATCCTTGGCCCGGCCGTCGACAGCGATACCAGCATCTCGCTGATGCTCGTCTCCGGGCTGATGGACGGCACGACGCCCGCCCTGCCGTCGAACGGCTTTGCGGTGAGCGACGTGCGGGACATTGCCGAGCTGCATGTCAGGGCGCTGCAGGAGCCGGCGGCGATCGGCCAGCGCATCCTGGCGACGGGCGCCTATCTGCCGTTCCCGAAGGTGGCCGAAATCCTGCGGACGGCCTATCCCGACGCCAAGGTGACTATGCGGACGGTGCCCGACTGGCTGATCCGCCTGCTCGTCCGCTTCAACGGCTCGATCCGGCAGATCATCAACGATATCGGCAATGAGAAGCATTACGACGGCAGCAGGGGCGAGGCGCTGCTCGGCCGGCCCTATCGCACGCCAGAGGAAGCCACGCTCTCGGCCGCGGATAGCCTGATAAAGCTCGGGATCGTCAACGTGTGATGGGGCAGGTTGCGGCTGGATGCCGACCGGCTTCAGCGCGCGTTGCCCATCCTTCGACGGGCTCAGGATGAGGTCGGGTGTGCTGACGGGCGGTGGCACCAATTCCACGCCCTCATGGTGAGCCTGTCGAACCATGGGCCGCGCGCACCCTGCCTGCCCACACAGAAAGTCGCTCCAGCCGACAGGCCGCTGGAGGGCCGGGTCGAGCCCGGCCATGACGTGGGGAGGGGAGTGGCCGAGGCGATCCTGGGCGGTAGCTGCAG
>DASZUI010000095.1:0-1502 GCA_035547675.1 Devosia sp. | reverse complement strand
GAGGCGTGGTTCCCCCGCTTCATGGCCGGGGAATTATAGCTTCCGGCACGTCCGCCATGTGGGTGCTTGGAATGGATTCCGGCCTTCGCCGGAATGATGGCGGGGTGGGGGCAAGGTCGTGCCCTGTTCCCGTGGAGTGGGGCAAGGCCGTACCTCGCTCAGCAACGTCATTCCGGCGAAGGCTGGAATCCATTCCAGGCACCACGCGGCGGACGTGCCGGAAGCTATAATTCCCCGGCCATGAAGCGGGGGAACCACGCCTCATGTGCCGCTTTGAGCTCGGCCACAGGCACCGCCCTCGCTTCCCCGAGCTTCAGCGCCTCGCTGCCGGTGTTGCCGATCCAGGCGACCGGCAGGTCCAGCGTCTCGGCTTCCTCCAGCACGGCATCGATCTGGTTCTGCGCGACCGTCACGGCGTAGCGGCCCTGGTCCTCGCCGAACCAATAGGGGATGGGCTCCCGCCCCTCGGGCTCCACCAGGCTCGCCCCGGTCCCGCCGGCCATTGCCATTTCGGCCAGCGCCACGGCGAGGCCGCCGTCGGAGAGGTCATGCACCGCCGTCGCGACACCCTGCCGGATCAGATTCCGCACGAAATCGCCGGCCTTGCGCTCGGCGGCGAGGTCGACCGGCGGCGGCGGGCCGTCGCGGCGGGAGAAGAGATCGCGGAGGTAGAGGCTCTGTCCCATATGCGTGCCCGGGCCGCCGGCGAGCAGGATCGCCTCGCCCGGCCCGGCAAAGCCGGCGCGCGCCATTTTCGACCAGTCCGGGATGAGGCCGACGCCGCCGATGGTGGGCGTCGGCAGGATGCCCTGCCCGCTGGTCTCGTTGTAGAGCGAGACATTGCCGGAAACGATGGGGAAGTCCAACGCCCGGCAGGCCTCGCCGATGCCGCGAATGGCTTCCACCAATTGCCCCATGATCTCGGGCTTTTCGGGATTGCCGAAATTCAGGTTGTCGGTGGCGGCGATCGGGTCGGCGCCGGTGGCGGTGAGATTGCGCCAGGCCTCGGCAACCGCCTGCTTGCCGCCCTCGAAGGGATCGGCCTCACAATAGCGCGGGTTGACGTCCGAGGTGAAAGCGAGCGCCTTGCTCGAATGGCCGTCGACCCGGATCACCCCGGCGTCGCCGCCGGGCCGCTGCAGCGTGTTGCCGCCGATCAGCGTATCATATTGCTCATAGACCCAGCGGCGCGACGCGCCGTGATGGCCGCCGACCAGCCGGAGCAGCGCCTCGGCGACGTCCATGCGCGGAATGTCGTTGGTGGCGATGGGCGCGGGCCGCGGCGGCTTGATCCAGGGGCGGTCATATTCGGGCGCCTCGTCGCCGAGGTCCTTGATCGGCAGGTTCGCGACCTCGCTCCCCTGCCACATGACCCGGAAGCGCAGATCGTCGGTCGTATGGCCGACGGTGGCGAAATCGAGCTCCCATTTCTCGAAGACCGCGCGGGCTTCGGCCTCCTTTTCGGGATGCAGCACCATGAGCATGCGCTCCTGGCTTTCCGA
>DASZUI010000094.1:0-3745 GCA_035547675.1 Devosia sp. | reverse complement strand
TTGTCGAGATTGTCATAAGTCCAGCTGTCGCCGGACTTGGCCTTGAGCGCCGGGCTGTAGTTGAAGCCGGCGACGCTGGCGATCTTGCGGCCGACCACGTCATAGAGATCGGGGCCGACCTTGTTGGAGCCGCCCTCGCTGAAATCATGGCAGGCCTGGCACTTCTTGGCCGAGTCGGCACCCACATGCGGGTCTGCCTTGGCCACCATGTCCTCGAAGGAGGGGGCCGCGGCGGCGGCCGGCGCAGCGCCGGCGGCGCCCGCGGCAGCGGCGGCCGGCACGGGCGGCAGCGGCAGCGGGTTGTCCGACAGCGTGCGCAGATAAGCCACGACATTGGCGCGCTCGGTATCGTCCGGAATGCCGACGAAGGTCATGATCGTGCCGGGCGCGTAATTCCTCGGCGAGGTCAGCCATTTGTTGAGATTGTCGAAGGTCCAGGTGTCGCTGGACTTGTCGGCCGCCTTGGCCTTCAGCGCCGGGCTGTAGTTGAAGCCGGCAACGCTGGCCGTCTTGCGCCCCACCACACCATAAAGATTGGGGCCGACCTTGTTCGGGCCGCCCTTGGTGAAGTCGTGGCAGGCCTCGCACTTCTTGGCCGAATCGGCGCCCGCATGGGGGTCTGCCTTGGCCAGCAGGGCGGCGAAGGGGACCGCCGGCGCGGCGGCGGCTCCGGCCGCCGCGCCCGCTTTGGGCTCCGGCAGGTCGTAGCCCGGACCGTTATTGGTGATTGGCGCGTAAACGCTTTCAGCCAGGAACCCCACAGCCATTACGAACAGCAGGGTGCCGAGAATGGCGCCAAGAATTTTGTTGAGTTCGAACGAATCCATAACGGTCTCACATTGGCATCTGCAGGCGGGGCCGACACTGGCCGGGGCGGCGCGGAACAGGCTGGTTTGCCGAGAAAAGCGCACGCCAGAATTATGGCACGGCGCGCGCCGGACCATAATATCTGGCAATCCGCCACGCAACCGGCTTGCACCGTTTCCGGCATTCCGATTCGCGCGAAATGCAGCCCCGCCAAGAGCTTCGGTTGACTCCGCCGGGGCTCGGGGTCAATAGGCTGAGACACGAAACAACGGCAATCAAAGTGCCTCGAACGGCACGCTTCAGGACCGACCGCCACATGACCCTTCGCGTTGCCTTCCAGGGCGAGCCCGGCGCCTTCAGCCATGCCGCGGCCCATGCGCTTTTCCCCGACGGTTCGCCTGTTCCCTGCCTGACCTTCGAGGACACGCTCGCCGCCGTCACGGAGGGGAAAGCCGATTTCGGCGTCGTGCCGATCGAAAACTCGCTCTATGGCCGGATCACCGATGTCCATCATTTGTTGCCCGATAGCGGCCTATTCATTACCGGCGAGCATTTCCTGCGCGTCGAGATGAACCTGCTGGGCCTGCCGGGCACGCGGCTGGAGGAGATCGAGGCGGTCCAGTCCATTTCCGTGGCGCTCGGCCAGTGCCGTAAGTTCATCCAGAAGCATCGGTTCCGCACCATCAGCGGCGTCGATACCGCCGGCTCCGCCAAGGAGGTCGCCGAAAAGGGCGATCGGCGCGTAGCGGCCATCGCCTCGCGCTTCGCCGGCGAACTCTACGGGCTCGACGTCATCGCCGAGAATATCGAGGATGCCAGCCACAACACCACGCGGTTCCTCGTCGTCTCCAGGCAGCGCCGCGACGCCGCGCATAACGGCCACCGGGTCAAGACCACCTTCGTCTTCCGCGTCCGCAACGTGCCCGCCGCGCTCTACAAGGCGCTCGGCGGCTTCGCCACCAACGGCGTCAACATGACCAAGCTCGAAAGCTACATGGTCGACGGCTCCTTCACCGCCACCCAGTTCTATGCCGATATCGAGGGCCATCCGGAGGACCACAATGTCCGCCTGGCGCTCGACGAGCTCGGCTTCTTCACCGACCATTTGCGCATTCTCGGCGTCTATCCGGCGGCGCCGCGGGACTAACCGCGCTCGAGCCAGCGCCCCCGGCACTCAGCTCGAGCCGACCGGCTCGGGCAGGTTGTAGTGGCGGCGGACAACGTCCCAGCCGTCCTCCGCCGAATCGACGATGGTGAAGAGGTCGGGATCGTCGGGCCCGATGGTGCCGGCCTCCGCCAGCGCGTCGAAATTTATGACCTTCTGCCAGAATTCCATGCCGAACAGCAGCACCGGAATGCGCTCCATGCGGCCGGTCTGGATCAGGGTCAGCGTCTCGAAGAACTCGTCCAGCGTGCCGAAGCCGCCCGGAAAGATCGCCACGGCCCTGGCGCGGACTAGGAAGTGGATTTTCCGGGTCGCGAAATAATGGAAATTGAACGACAGCTCCGGCGTGACGAACAGGTTCGGTGCCTGCTCGTGCGGCAGCACGATGCCGAGCCCGATGGTGGGCGCCCCCACGTCGGCAGCGCCTCGATTGCCTGCTTCCATGACGCCGGGGCCGCCCCCGGTGACCACGATGAAGTCCCGGTAATTCTGGGTTTTCGCCGTCAGCGAGGCAAAGCGCGCGAAGCGGCGGGCCTCCTCGTAATAGCGCGATGCCGCCTCGAGATTGCGCTTCTGCGTCTCGTTATGCGCGGCCCAGGCCGCCTTGCCGGGCTCGGGGATGCGCGCGCCCCCGAACAGCACCACGGTGGAGCGGATGCCGCGCTCCCTCAGCCGCATCTCCGTCTTCATATATTCGAGCTGCAGCCGCACCGGACGCAGTTCCTCGGACGTCATGAAGTCCTCGTCCGAAAAGGCGAGCCGATAGGTCGGCGAGGCGGTTTGCGGCGTCGTCGGCACCTTCCTTACGGCGGAGATGTCCTGCTCGGAGGTGCGGAGCGGCGTATGGCGGCGCTTGGCCATGTCAGTTTCCGGCTGTTTTATCGCTCAACCTGTCTGAGCCGAGTTGCGGTGCAATGGCAAGCCATGTTGAGCCTCACGGGCGGCGCCGATTGACTTGGAACCCGCCGCCGATAAGGTGGCCGCCTTCCGCCGACCAGCCGCCCCTCCGACCAGCCAGTGAGTAATTCCCATGCCGCATGACGACCTTGCCAAGACCATAGATGCTGCCTTTGCCGATATCGGCAGCATCACGCCCCAGACCACCGGCGCGGTCCGCGAGGCGGTCGAGACGGCGCTCGACCTGCTCGATTCCGGCAAGGCCCGTGTGGCCGAGAAAACGGCCGAGGGCTGGCAGGTCAATCAATGGCTGAAAAAGGCGGTGCTGCTGAGCTTCCGCCTCAACGACATGGCCGCGATCCCCGGCGGCCCGGGTGGCGCCAGCTGGTGGGACAAAGTCCCTTCAAAATTCGCCGACTGGGGCGAGGACCGCTTCCGCGAGGCGGGCTTCCGCGCCGTGCCCGGCGCGATCGTACGCCGCTCGGCCCATATCGCCAAGGGCGTGGTGCTCATGCCCTCCTTCGTCAATCTCGGCGCCTATGTCGACGAGGGGACGATGGTCGATACCTGGGTGACGGTCGGCTCCTGCGCCCAGATCGGCAGGAATGTGCACCTGTCGGGCGGCGTCGGCATCGGCGGCGTGCTCGAGCCGCTGCAGGCCGGTCCGGTCATCGTCGAGGACAATTGCTTCATCGGCGCCCGCTCGGAAATCGTCGAGGGCGTGGTGGTGGGCGAGGGCTCGGTGGTCTCGATGGGCGTCTTCATCGGCGCCTCGACCAAGATCGTCGATCGCGCCACGGGCGAAGTCCATATCGGCAGGGTGCCGCCCTATTCGGTGGTCGTTTCGGGGAGCCTGCCGGGCAAACCCCTGCCCAA
>DASZUI010000093.1:0-12492 GCA_035547675.1 Devosia sp. | reverse complement strand
GGGGGCCGGGTGATGAACGAGGCCAATGCCGCCATGGAGCGGATCACCGCGTCCTCGGCCAAGATCTCCAACATCATCGGGCTGATCGACGACATCGCCTTCCAGACCAATCTGTTGGCCTTGAACGCCTCGGTCGAGGCGGCGCGGGCGGGCGAAGCCGGCAAGGGCTTCGCGGTGGTGGCGGTGGAAGTGCGCCGCCTCGCCCAGAGCGCGGCGGAAGCCTCGAGCGAGGTGAAGGCGCTGATCGAGCAGTCGGGCACCGAGGTCACCTCGGGCTCCAAGCTGGTGGCCGATGCGGCGCAGAAGCTCGCCGCCATGCTGGAAGCGGCGCGCTCCTCCAATGAGCTGATGGACGGCATCGCCAAGGATTCCCGCGAGCAGGCCTCGGCGATCGAGGAAGTCTCGACGGCGGTGCGGCAGATGGACGAGATGACGCAGCACAATGCGGCGCTGGTCGAGGAGATCAACGCCTCGATCGAGCAGACCGAGGCGCAGGCCTCCGATCTCGACCGCATCGTCGAGGTGTTCACCCTGGAGGATGTCGGCATGCCGGCAAGCCGGCAGACGCCGGCGCCCGCTCCGGCCAAATCGGCCGCCGCCGCGCCGGCCCGGGGCGGCATCAAGGCCATGCAGGAGCGCGTCAAGCAGGCCGCCAAATCCTACCTCGCCAAGGGCAACACCGCCGGCAACACCGCCCTCAAGGACGACGACTGGAGCGAGTTCTGAGGCTTTGCCTCAGGCTCCTGACTGTTCGCCCTGGGCAGGTAGAGAGCAGATCGTGCGGGAGGCGGCCCCTGGGCCGCCTTTTGCTTTTTGGGCCGAGTGCGCGCGGCCCATCCTTCGACAGGCTCAGGATGAGGTCGTGGGGGCTTTTCGGGAGGAGCCTCCACGACTTCATGGTGAGACCAACTCCCACCTCATGGTGAGCCTGTCGAACCATGGGCAGCGCGCGCCCTACCTGGTCGCATCGAAAGGTCCGGTCCAGGCGACCGCCTGGTTGACGTTTGCGTAAACGTCTGCGCAGATGGCGCCGAACGGCCGGCAAGGCCGGCGCAATAAGAGCATGTCAGGATTCGGGGCGGGTCTCGTTGGACGCTGTCATCGACGTTCGCAACGTCAGCAAACGCTTTGGCGGGCTCACCGCCGTATCGCATTGTTCCCTCAAGGTCGGCCGCGGCACGGTTACCGGGCTGATCGGACCGAACGGCGCCGGCAAGTCGACGCTGTTCAACATGGTGGCGGGCAATATCGTGCCCGACGACGGGCAGGTCTTCTTCGATGGCGAGGACGTGACCGGACTCAAGCCGCACGAGCTGTTCGGCAAAGGGCTGCTCCGGACGTTCCAGATCGCGCATGAATTCTCCAACATGACGGCGCTCGAAAACCTGATGGTCGTGGCGACGGACCAGCCGGGGGAATCGCTCGCCAATACGTGGTTCCGGCCGGGGCTGGTCCGGTCGCGCGATCGGGCGGTACGGCAGAAGGCGCAGGACGTCATCGATTTCCTCAGGCTCGGGCATGTACAGAACGAGCTGGCGGGCAATCTCTCGGGCGGGCAGAAGAAGCTGCTCGAGCTGGGGCGGACCATGATGGTCGAGGCCAAGGCGGTGCTGCTCGACGAGGTGGCGGCCGGCGTCAACAAGACGCTGCTGCAGGACCTCGCCTCCAATATCGAGCGGATGAACCGCGAGCTCGGCTATACCTTCTTCGTCATCGAGCACGACATGGACCTGATCGGCCGGCTCTGCGATCCGGTGATCGTGATGGCGCAGGGCGAGGTGATCGCCGAGGGCCCGATGGAGGACATCCGGGCCAATCCGGCGATCGTCGAAGCCTATTTCGGCACGCCGGTCGAGGCGGCGTGATGGCAGACATGCCGAGGAGCCAGGCGAGAAAGGCCCCCTCACCCGACGCTTCGCGTCGACCTCTCCCCCAAGGGAGAGGTGAAGGAGGGCAAAGGTCGCGCCGCATCATCACCTCTCCCTTTGGGGGAGAGGTCGGATTGCGCAGCCATCCGGGCGAGGGGGCCTTTCAATGCCCCTGATCGAACTCAAGGACGTGGTCGGGGGCTATGGCGGGGCGCCGATCCTCAATGGGGTGAACATCGCCATCGAGGCCAGCGACATCGGGGTGATCGTGGGGCCGAACGGGGCGGGCAAATCGACCTCGCTCAAAGCGATCTTCGGACTGGTGAAGGTCAGCTCGGGGGCGATCCTGTTCGAGGGCAAGCAAATCCAGAACGCCCTGCCGGACAGGCTGGTGCCGCTCGGGCTCTCCTTCGTGCCGCAGGAGAAGAACGTCTTCACCTCGATGACCTGCGAGGAAAACCTCGAAATGGGCGCCTTCACGCGGCGCGGCGATTTCTCCGACACCCTCGCCATGGTCTATGACATGTTCCCGCCGGTGAAGGAAAAGCGGCACCAGAAGGCGGGTGAACTGTCGGGCGGACAGCGGCAGATGGTCGCCATGGGCCGGGCGCTGATGAGCAAGCCGCGCCTGCTGCTGCTCGACGAGCCCTCGGCGGGGCTCTCGCCTCGCTATGTCATCGAAATCTTCGAGACGGTGGTCAGGATCAACAAGGCCGGGGTCGGCATATTGATGGTCGAGCAGAATGCGCGCCAGGCGCTGGCCTTCGCCTCCAAGGGGTTCGTGCTCGCCAACGGCGCCAATCGGTTCACCGGCACTGGGGCGGAGCTGATCGCCGACCCCGAAGTGGCGCGGAGTTTTCTGGGGGGATGATGGAAGCGATGCGTATGTGCCCTACCCCCCTCCCATCCTCCCCCGCAAGGGGGGAGGAGTGCCCTGTGGCAGGGCCGGCGCAACATCGTCTCCCTCCCCCTTGCGGGGAGGGGACAGGGGTGGGGGTTTCCCGCTGATGGACCAGCTCATCTTCTTCTTCAACAAGGTGCTGGTCGCCGGAACGGTGCTGGGTTCGATCTATGCGCTCGGCGCGATCGGGGTGACGCTGATCTTCGGCATATTGCGCTTCGCGCATTTCGCGCATGGCGACATGATGACCATGGGTGCCTTCATCGCCTTCGTGCTGGCGGCGCTCTTGGCGGCGACGGGCGTCAGCTTTCCGGTGCCGACCGGCTTCGTGGTGCTGCCGCTCGCCCTCGTCATCACGGCGGCGATCGCGCTCGGGCTCGACCGGCTGTTCTATGCGCCGCTCCGAAAACGCGGGGCCAAGCCCGTGACGCTGCTCATCGCCTCGATCGGCGTGACGCTGATGATCCAGGGCGTCATCCGCCTGTTCTTCGGGGTCGATACGCGCAGCTTCTTCGAGCACGAGCCCAAGGGCATCATCCGCATCGATACCGCGGCGGTCGGGGGCAGCCGGCCCATCACCTTCACCCAGCCGGAACTGCTGATGGTGATCCTGACGGTGATCCTGTGCCTCGCGCTCCATCTCTTCCTGTCGCGCTCGCGGCTCGGCAAGGCGATGCGCGCCATGGCCGACAATGCCGATCTGGCGCAGGTCTCGGGCATCAACACGGCGCTGGTGGTGCGCGTCACCTGGATCATCGCCGGCGCGCTCGCCTGCTGCGCTGGCACCATGCTGGCGCTCGACGTCAGCCTGACGCCGGACCTCGCCTTCAACATCGTGCTGCCGATCTTCGCGGCGGCCATCGTGGGCGGGCTGGGGCAGGCCTATGGCGCGATCGCCGGCGGCTTCCTCATCGGCTTCGCCGAGACGCTCGCCGTGTTCGACTGGTCCTCGGTGCTTAGGCCGCTGCAGCCGATCCTGCCGTTCCAGGTCACCGGCGGGCTCGCGCTGGTGCCCACCGAATACAAGCTCACCGTCGCCTTCGTGATCCTGGTGGTGGTGCTGCTGGCGCGGCCGACCGGCATCTTCAAGGGGGCCTCGACATGAGTGCCGCCGTGAACGGTCCATTGAACGGTCTCTTGAGCAGTCCCTGGCGCCGCGCGCTGCTGTTCTATGTCGCGCTGGTGGTGCTGATCATTGCGGTCGCCATCGGCAGCGGCGTGCCCTATACGACGCGCCTGCTCGTCGAGGCGGCGGCCTATTCGCTGATCGCGCTCGGCCTCAATATCCAATGGGGCTATGGCGGGCTGTTCAATTTCGGCATCATGGGCTTTTTGATGATCGGGGGCGCCTGCGTCACCTTCATCAGCTATCCCGTCAACGACAAGTTCTGGCATTCCGACGGGCCGATGCTGCTCGGGCGGGCGGCGATCGCGGCAATCGTGGCGGCGGCGATCATCCTGCTGGCGCGGCGGGCCGAGCGGATCGGCATCAAGGGCGGCTGGAAGAACGCCGTGCTCGTGCTCGCCTGGTTCGTCGGCTACATCATCTTCCGCTCGCAGATGGATCCGGCGACGAGCTATATCGAGCAGCAGGCGGGCTGGGTCGGGGGCCTCGGCCTGCCGGTGGTGCTGGGCTGGATTTTCGGCGGCATCGTGGTGGCGGGCGTCGCCTGGGTGGTGGGGCGCATCTGCCTCGGGCTTCGCACCGATTATCTCGCCATCGCGACCATTGGCATTTCGGAGATCATCCGCGCGCTGGTCAAGAACATGGAGTGGCTGACGCGCGGCACGCTCACCGTGTCGCCGATCCGCTGGCCGCTGCCTTTGCCGCAGGATTACCAGGCGATGGGCATCGATACCCAGACGGCGCTGATCTATGCGCGCGGCGGCTATTTCCTGCTGGTCGCGGCGATCGTTGCGGTGGTGATGTTGCTGCTGATCCGCGCCTATGGCGGGCCCTGGGGCCGCATGATGCGGGCGATCCGCGACAATTATATCGCCGCGGGCTCGATGGGTAAGAACGTCACGGCGCGGCAGCTCGAAATTTTCGTGCTCGGCTCGATCCTCATGGGAATCGGCGGCGGCATCCTGGTGTCGTTCACGCAGATCAACGACCCGAGTTCGTACCAGCCGATCAACCACACCTTTCTCATCTGGGTGATGATCATCGTGGGCGGTGCCGGCAATAATTGGGGCGCGCTGTTCGGGGCGGTCTTCATCTATATCGTCTGGCTGTTGAGCGAACCGCTGGCACAATTGCTCTTCGGCACGATCAGCAATTGGTCGTCCGCGCTGGGCTGGGGCGCCATTCCCGACATCGAAAGCCGCTCGCTGCAGATGCGCGTCTTCGTGCTCGGCCTCGTGATCTCGATCGCGCTGCGTTATGCGCCGCGGGGGCTGATACCGGAGACGGCGCAGACGAGCCGGTAGGGCGTGTTCTTTCCGCCGGGTTTGATGCTTCGACCCGAATAGATCGGACCTGGGAGAAGGCCCCCTCACCCGGATTGCTGGCGCAATCCGACCTCTCCCCCGAGGGAGAGGTGAAGCGGGGGCCCGGCCGTGCCTCATGTCACCTCTCCCTTGGGGGAGAGGTCGACGCGAAGCGTCGGGTGAGGGGGCCTTATGCCAGTTCGTAGACCCCGCTCACCGTCCCCGTCGCGCCCATGTCGCCGACCGGATATTCCGCGACGAGCCTCAGGCGCTCCCGCGGCAAGTCGCGCCGCCCCGGATCGCCGATGAGCACGTCGATGCCGGCTGCGCAACAGCGGTCGAGGAAGGCGAGCATGTCCCCGGCGACTTCCGGGCCATAGAATACGTCCCCGGCGAGCACGAGATCGACCGGCGGCAGCGGGTCGGCGGCAATGTCGAGCGCGACCGGCGTGAGCGTTACGCCATTCGCCGCCGCATTGAGCTGGAGCGCCGCCTGGCCATAGGTATCGGTCTCCGCCGCCAGCACCGCCGCGGCGCCGGCCTTCATGGCGGCGATGCCGACGAGGCCGGAGCCAGCGCCGAGGTCGAGCACGCGCCTGCCCGTTCCCGTCCCGGGATGATCGAGCACATGCCGCGCCAGCGCCAATCCGCCGCCCCAGGCGAACGCCCAGTAAGGCGCGGTGCCGCCATCGGGATCGAGCCGCGACAGGCCGGAGCCGCTATAAGCGAGGTAGAGGCTGATTTCGGGAATTGCGGCGAGCGGGGCGAGCCGCAGGTTCCGACGGATGAATTCGGCCGGCGGGGTCTTGCGCGACAGGGTCAGTTCGAGGCCTTCCGCCTTAACGCCGAAGCGGGGATGCGTCGGGGCTATAGCGCGGCGAGGCGATACGAAAAAGCCCCGCACTGAGGCGGGGCTTCGTAGGCGTCGGGAGCCGGCGATCAGAGCTCGCAATAGACCTCGGTCAGCCGGCCGTTGATCCGACGGACATAGGTATCGGAGCGGAGGTCATAGCTCTGATAGGCGTTTTCGCAGGCCGCCACATGGGCGCGCCAGCGGGGGCCGGCCCAGTAGGCGTCGTGGGCATAGTAGCCATCGGCGGCGGCCGAGGTGACGGCGGCGGTGGTGGCGACGGCCGTGCCGACCGCGAGCAGGCCGAGGGCCGGGAAAAACGCCTGCGACTGGGCGGTGGCCGACAGCGACAGCGCGAGCGCCAGAGCGCCGGCGGCGCCGAGGGTGATCAGTTTCCTCATCTTGTTCTCCTTGGTTCAGATGGCGCGGCAGGTAAGGGCCGGCGGCTGAACCCGCTGTGAACGGTTCGTTAAGGAGTTGCGAACGATGGGGGTTGCCGGATCGGCTCTGCCTTTGGGGCGCGCGCGATTTGGTCGTGAAGGCCCCCTCACCCGGCGCTTCGCGCCGACCTCTCCCCCAAGGGAGAGGTGAAGAGGTGGCAGCGCCTCGCCTCGCGATCACCGCTCCGCGGGGAGAGGTGAAAAGGGCCGAGCCTTCGCCGCAGTTCCCCTCTTCCCGAGCTAGAGGTGACGGGTTGGCACGGCCTCGCCTCGCGATCACCTCTCCCTTTGGGGGAGAGGTCGGATGGCGTGAGCCATCCGGGTGAGGGGGCCTTGGGCCTCATCCACTAATGCCCGCCCAAAGCAAAAGCCCGGGCACAGGGCCCGGGCTTCGCAATCCTGTTCAATGACGCCGGCGCTTACTTGATAGCGCCCTGGTCCTCGAACTTGCCGTCCTTGACGACGAGGTAGTTGATGATGCCGTCCACGTCGCCGGCCTTGTCGAAGTCGAGCGAGCCGCCGGCGCCTTCGTAGTTGATGTCCTTGCCGGCTTTGATGTCGGCCACGGCCTTGCTCCACTCGCCGGGCAGGATCACTTCGCCGGGCGGGGAGGCGACGTCGCGCAGCGCCTGGGACAGGCCCTTGCGGTCGGCCGAGCCGTTCTTCTCGATGGCGAGCGCGAGCAGGAAAGCGGCGTCATAGGCCTGCGGCACATAGGTGCCGGTGGGGTCGACCTTGGCGTCCGAGGCAAGCTTGTTGAAGGCATCGGTGCCGGCGCCCGAGGGCGCGCCGGCGCGGGTCGCGATCAGGCCCTCGACGGATTTGGGATCGATGCCCTTGGTGAGCGCGTCGCCGACCATGCCGTCGCCGCCGACATAGAGCTTGAAATCGCCGGATTCGACGGCCTGCTGCAGGATGGTGTGGCCCGAGGAATTGGCATAGGCGAGGATCACCAGGTTCTGGTCGCCCGAGGAGGCGAGCTGGCCCAGCTCGGCGCGGTAGTCGGCCTTGGAATCCTCATGGGCCACGTCGGCGTCGATGGTGCCGCCATCCGCCTTGTAGGCGTTGGCGAAGCTGTCGTTGAGGCCCTTGCCGTAGTCGTTGTTCACATAGGTGACGACGACGTTCTTGATCCCCTTGGAGATCAGCAGGGAGGCCATCTTGACGCCCTGCAGGGCGTCGGAGGGGGTGGTGCGGAAGACGAGGTCGTTGTCGTCGAGCGTGGTCAGCGCCGGGGCCGAGGAGGCCGGCGAGACGAACACCACATTGCCCGGCTTGCCGGAGCCGTTGAAGCCGCCAATGGTTTCGCCGGTGCAGAGGCCGCCGACGATGGCGGTCACCTTGGTGGTGTTGATGAGCTTGTCGGCGGCATTGGCGGCGGCGGTCGAATCGCAGGCGCCGTCGGCGGATTCGATGGCGAGCTTGCCGTCGAGAATGCCGCCCTGGTCGTTGACTTCCTGCACGGCGAGCTTGGCGCCGTTGAAAATCGGCGGGGTCAGGCTCTCGATCGGGCCGGTGAAGCCGCCCAGGAAGCCGAGCGTCACGTCGGCGGCGAAGGCCGGCGCCGCGGCGAGCATCGCCGTGGCGGCCGCAGCCGTCAAAAGGGTGGTCCGTAGCGTCATGATGTCCCTCTGCTTTAGGCCGTCCCCGCCGGAGCCGGCTTGGTGCCGGTCTTGCCGGGAACGACATCCCTTGGAGGCGCCCCATTTGCGCCCCACTATGGGCGACCTTTGCATATTTCAACGCCTTGAGTCACTGGAATTGATGGACTTTTCTGCCCGCGCACGCTCCAGTCCGCAAACCGCCGCGTCCGCGGGGGCCGTCGCCACGAGGTCGCGCCCGATGCCGTCGATCGTTCTCCGAGCCGCCTTCGCGCTGCTCTTCGCCTGCGCGGCCGCGCTGCCGGCGCTGGGGCAGGATGCAAATGTGCCGCCTCTCGGGGCGCCCGATACCAGCGGCCTGCTCGCGCCGCCCGGCACCGATCCGGACAATCCGGGGAGCGATGACGGCGCGGGCGGCAACAGCTTCGACGGGGGCAGCGCCGAGGCGACGCCCTGCGGCGACCAGACGATCACCATTGCGCGCATGGCCTGGCCGTCGGCGGCGCTGCTGGCGGAAATACACGCCCGGCTGCTCCGGTCGCAATTCTCCTGCTCGGTGCAGGTGGTGGCCTCCGATCTTGCGCCGACGCTGTCCGGCATGGCGGCGACGGGGCAGCCGGCGGTCGCGCCCGAAATGTGGCTCGACCGCGTGGCCGACCAGTGGAACCAGGCAGTCAAGGACCAGAAGCTGCGGCAGGTCGGCCAGAGCTAT
The DNA here is from genome assembly GCA_035547675.1 of Devosia sp. GTDB lineage: Bacteria > Pseudomonadota > Alphaproteobacteria > Rhizobiales > Devosiaceae > DASZTU01. The sequence continues at coordinate 3,690 of DASZUI010000093.1, read as the reverse complement.
GCCGAGAGCCAGTTCGAGGGCTGGTATGTGCCCGACTATGTCGCGTCCGCCCATCCCGAGCTGAAATCGGCCTCTGCGCTGAAGCAGGACTGGCAGGTCTTCGCCAATGGCGCGCCCAAGGCCAAGTTCATCTCCTGCCCGGCCGACTGGGCCTGCGCCGTCATCAACCGCAACCTCATCAAAGCGGAAGGGCTCGAGTCCCTGTTCGACATCGTCGAGCCCAAGAACCGCTTCGACCTCGACCAGATGATCGCAGCGGCGGCCAGCCGCAAGCAGCCGATCGTCTTCTACTACTGGCAGCCCAATGCCGCGCTGTCGCAGCTCAATTTCAAGCCGCTGGACCTCGGCCCGTTCGACAAGGACAAGTTCGCCTGCCTCGGGCGGCGCAGCTGCGCCGATCCCCAGCCCTCGTCGTTCGCCGCGGAGCCGGTGGTGGTGGCGCTGGCGCAATGGGTGTTCACCGACACGCCCGAGGTCGCGGCCTATTTCCAGCGCGCGCAAATGCCGATGGCCGAGATGGACAAGATGCTGGCCGAGCTCAACGAGCCGGGCATGACCATCGAGCAGGTCGCCGACCGCTTCGTCGCCGACCGGCAGGAGGTCTGGCAGAAATGGCTCGGCGGCGCGCCGGTCAAGCCGGTGGACGGTTCGGCGCCGGCCGGCGGCAGCGCTGGGGGCGGCGATGGCGGCCGCGCGGGGGCGCCTCCGGGCGGCGCGTTCCAATAGGCTTAACCGCTTGCTAGGCATGAAATCGGATGTCACAAGACTGCAACATCGCCGTCACGGAAGCCGGCTAGTATAGTAGCTTGGGCCTGCTATCTGTCTGAAATAGAAAGATTTTTTCGGGCCGCTCAGCTTTTGTTAATATCCGGCATGCGAGGTTGCCGCCTATCTGGGGCAGCAAGTCGATCGTTCTCCATGCGCAGTGATTCCAGCCTGAACAGCGTGCTCGGCGTCTATCGCCGTTTCTCGGGGCTGCGCTGGGGCCTGGTCGGGCTTGCCCTGCTGCTGGTAGTGGCCGGGCTGGTGCTCGGCCTCGGCGACGGGGCGGTCGAGCCCGGCCTGCTGGCCCTGGCCGCCACGGCGCTGGTCACCCTGGCGACGCTGCAGCGGCTGGCCGAGCGCTCGCTTCGGCAGCGGCTGGCGGAGGCGGACGTACAGCGCTGGCAGGCCATCGACATGGCCCATCGCGACGCGCTGACCGGCGTTTACAACCGCGCCTATTTCCTCAGCCAATTGCAGGAGCGCATGGGTCGCGGCGGGCGCATTCCGGTCGGCTATCTGCAGGTCGACATGGATCACCTCAAGGCGCTCAATGACGGGCTGGGGCATGCGGCGGGCGATACGGCGCTGCTCCACCTCACCAATACGATCCGGCGGCTCAGGCCCGAGGCGGTGCTCGGGCGGCTGGGCGGCGACGAATTCGGCGTGGCGCTGATCGGGGAGGGCAGCAAGCCGGCGCTGCTGCGGCTGGGCGAGCAAATCCTCGAGGCGCTGCGGCAGGAGGTGCTCATCGCCGACCGGATGATGCCGCTGTCGGCGACCATCGGGGCGGCCGTGGCGCCGCAGGACGCCGAGGACGTCGCCGAGCTGATGAGCCGGGCCGACCTGGCGCTCTATCGCGGCAAGCGCAACGGGCGCTCGCAGGTCATCGGCTATGACCGCGACATGCTGATCGACGAGCGGCACCACCGCTTCGTGCAGCGCGAGCTGCGCGGGGCGCTGCTGCTCAACGAAATCAAGGTCTATTACCAGCCGATCTTCCGGTCGGACGGCACGACGCTGCGTTCCTACGAGGCGCTGGTGCGCTGGCACCATGCGCATCGCGGGGTCATCCCGCCCTCGGAATTCATCCCCATCGCCGAGCAGAGCGACATCATCGACCGGCTGAGCGAAGCGATGCTGCGGCAGGTCTGCGCCGACCTGCCGCGGCTCGGCGTACCCGTCGCCGTCAACATCTCGCCGGTGCAGCTGCGCCGGGCCGGCTTCGCGTCGCGCTTTGCGGCGGTATTGATGGAAAACGGGGTTTCGGGCGACCGCATCGTGGTGGAGATCACCGAAAACGTGCTGATGCGCGCCGGCGGCGTCGAAAGCGCCAATCTCGACGCGCTCCGGGCGCTGGGCGTCCGCATCGCCATCGACGACCTCGGCACCGGCCATGCCAGCCTGGAATATCTGCGCAGCTTCTCCTTCGACATCATCAAGATCGACCGGAGCTATGTGGCGCACCTGCTGACCAGCGCCATCGACCGGACCATCGTGGCGGCGCTCTGCGACATCGCCCGCGCGGTCAATGTGGAGGTCGTCGCCGAGGGCGTCGAAACCGAGGAACAGCTCGCCGCGCTCCGCGAAATCGGCTGCCATGCCGTGCAGGGCTATCTCTTCGGCCGCCCCGCTCCCCTCGCCCTCGGCCCCGACGCCCTCAAGGCGATCGCCTCCGCCGCCTGACCAGCCATTCGGCTGGACCGTCTTTTCGTCCGCGGCGACGTAGGGCGTGCGCGGCCCATCCTTCGACAAGCTCAGGATGAGGTCGGTGGCTGAACTGAGCCAATTCACCCCACCTCATGGTGAGCCTGTCGAACCATGGGCAGCGCGCGCCGTGCCTGCCCCCGCCAAAGTCAGGTCCCGCGGGTTGAGGGTTGGCGGCGGCCTATCCTTCGACAGGCTCAGGATGAGGTCGGCGGCTGGGGATCGTGGAAAATCCACGACCTCATGGTGAGCCTGTCGAACCATGGGCCGCGCGCGCTGCCGTCAACCCCTACAAAGGTCGGAGCGGCGAGGGCGTTGCCTCGCCATCGGGCTGGTGCGTATAAAGGTCGCGAGGGGAGCCTCGCGGGGACGCCGGCAAGGCGCATTCCGGCGGGCAGAATGGCCGCATCGATTTCGAGTTGCCGCCGGGCGCTGTTGCCGGGCGGTATTGTGCAGGAGACGATATTGGAACTGAAGCGGATCAACCAGCACATCTCCGTGTCGCCGCAGATCAGCCCCGAGGACCTTCCCGCGATCAAAGCCGCCGGCTTTGCCACCCTCATCAACAACCGGCCCGATGGCGAGGCGCCCGACCAGCCCCCGAGCGAGGTGATGCGGCGGGCGGCCGAGGCGGCGGGCCTCGCATACCATTATATTCCGCTCGGCCGCGACGGCGTTTCCCCCGACATGGTGGAGCGGACCGAGCGGGTGCTCGAGGAGAGCCCGGGGCCGGTGGTCGCCTATTGCCGGTCGGGCACGCGCTCGACCACGCTCTGGGCGCTGAGCCAGGCGGGCAAGATGCCGGCGGACGAGATCATTTCGGAAGCGGCCATGGCCGGCTACGACATGAGCCACCTCGCCGGGCATCTGGGCGAGAAATAGCCCCCAGCAGCGGGCGCGGCCAGGCCGCGCCGTCTCGAGCCGCGGCGCGCCAAGGCCTGCCGGGTCCGCCGATCCCTCCCTTTTCGGGTGCAGCCTGCCATGTCCATCAAGAAGATTCTCGTCGCCAACCGTTCCGAAATCGCCATTCGTGTGTTCCGGGCCGCCAATGAACTCGGGCTCAAGACGGTGGCGGTCTTTGCCGAAGAGGACAAGCTGGCGCTGCACCGCTTCAAGGCGGACGAGGCCTATCTGATCGGCAAGGGCAAGGGGCCGGTCGAGGCCTATCTGCAGATCGACGAATATATCCGCATCGCCCGCATTTCCGGCGCCGACGCGATC
>DASZUI010000092.1:0-5135 GCA_035547675.1 Devosia sp. | reverse complement strand
ATCGATGCCCTTCCGCCCTTACCTTCTCCCCGTGCTCGCCATGGTGGCCGTCGTCGCAGCCTCCAATGTGCTGGTGCAGTTTCCGGTCGAGGCCAGTATCGGGCCGGTCAATCTCGGGGACTTCCTGACCTGGGGCGCCTTTACCTATCCCTTTGCCTTTCTCGTCAACGATCTGACCAACCGGCGGCTCGGCGCGTTCGCGGCGCGTCGGGTAGTGCTGGCGGGCTTCGTCGTGGGCGTGGCGGTTTCGGTTTATCTGGCCAGTCCGCGGGTGGCGACGGCTTCCTGCACGGCGTTTCTCATCGGGCAATTGCTCGACATCGCGATCTTTTCGCGACTTCGGCGCGGGCTCTGGTGGCGCGGGCCGCTGCTGGCCTCGCTGATGGGGTCGGCCGTCGACACGCTGATCTTCTTCAGCCTCGCCTTCGCGCCGCTCTTCGCCGGGCTGGACCTCGGCTTCGGCCGTCCCGACGGCTCGCTGCCCATGCCGGCAGGCCTGCTGGGCCTCGGCCCGCAGGTGCCGCTCTGGGTATCATTGGCGGCAGGCGATTTTTCCGTGAAGTTCCTCGCAGCGCTGGTGCTGCTCGCGCCCTACAGGGTATTCATGGGACCCGTGCCGCAGCCGCAGGCCGCCTGAGCGGCCTCAGTCCTCGTGGCGCGGCCGCAGGATCGGCCCGTCGCCCCGGCCAAGCCCGGCCGGGCCCCGGTAGGAGCGGCGGACGTCCGAGGGTAGCTCCTCGTCGAACAGCGCGGCAAGCTCGTCGGTGAGGGCGCCGGCGAGTTCGTCCGCGTCGAGCAGGGTGACGGCGCGGCGATAATAGCGCGTCACGTCGTGACCGATGCCGACAGCGACGAGTTGGATCGGCGAGCGCGTCTCGATCTCCTCGATCACCTGGCGCAGATGCGCCTCGAGGTAATTGCCGGCATTGACCGATTGCGTCGAATCGTCGACCGGCGCGCCGTCCGAGATCACCATCAGGATGCGGCGGCTTTCGGTGCGGGCGAGCAGGCGCCGTTCGGCCCATTGCAGGGCCTCGCCGTCGATGTTTTCCTTGAGCAGGCCCTCGCGCATCATCAGGCCGAGATTGCGCCTGGCGTGGCGCCAGGGCTCGTCGGCGGCCTTGTAGACGATATGGCGGATGTCGTTGACGCGGCCGGGATTGGGCGGCCGCCCCGCCTCGAGCCAGGCTTCGCGGCTCTTGCCGCCCTTCCAGGCGCGTGTGGTGAAGCCCAGGATTTCGACCTTCACGCCGCAGCGCTCGAGCGTACGGGCGAGGATGTCGCCGCAGATCGCCGCAATGGTGATCGGGCGGCCGCGCATCGAGCCGGAATTGTCGATGAGCAGCGTCACGACCGTATCGCGGAAATCGGTATCCTGCTCGACCTTGAAGGAGAGCGCCTGCAGCGGATCGGTGACGACGCGGGTCAGGCGCGCCGTATCGAGCAGGCCCTCCTCGAGGTCGAATTCCCAGCTGCGGTTCTGCTGCGCCATTAGTCGGCGCTGCAGCTTGTTGGCGAGGCGCGCCACGGCGCCGGCGAGATTTTCGAGCTGCTTGTCGAGCAGGGCGCGGAGCTGGTCGAGCTCCTCGGGCGGGCAGAGATCGGCCGCCTTGACGATCTCGTCGAATTTGGTGGTGAAGACCTTATAGTTGAACTGATTGGCGAAGCGCTCGGAATTCGAGCCGGCTGGCGGCGGATTGGGCGCCTCGTCACCGGAATCGGTGGTTTCCTCCTCGCTCATGTCGGTGAGCTCGGCCTCGGCGCCCTCGACCTCGCCGGTCTCCTCTGAGGTGCCGGGGGTCTGGTCTTCCTCGGCCTCGGCGTCTTCGCTCTCGCCCTGACCCTGCTCGGGCGTCTTGTCGTTGTTCTCGCCCTGTTCGGGGTTCTGGTCGTCGCCGCCTTCCTCGCTGTCGCCGGAATCGTCGTCGAGCTCACTGTCGGGCACGAGGTTGAGGTCGCGCAGCAGCTTGCGGGCGGCCCGGGAGAAATCGTCCTGGTTCTCGAAACGGCCCAGCAGGTCGGCGAGCGAGCCGGAAGCCTTCTCCTCGATTTCCTTCCGCCACAAATCGACAATGGCGTGTCCGGAGGGCGGCACCTCGATGCCGGCGATCTTTTCGCGCAGCAAGAGGCCCAGCACTTCGGCCAGCGGAGCGTCGCCCTTGTCGGAGACCTCGGCGAAATTGGCGCGGTAGAGCCGGTCCTCCAGCATTTCATGGATATTGCTGGCCATGCCCTGCATGCGCACGCAGCCCAGCGCTTCGACACGGGCCTGTTCCAGGGCGTCGAAGGCGGCGCGCGCCTCCGGGTCGTGCGGCGCCCGCCTGCGGTGCGTTTCGGGATCGTGGCTGGCGAGCCGCATGGCCATAGCGTCGCCCTGTCCCCGGGCGATGGCGATGTCGCGGCGCGTCGGCAGGCGCGGCAGATTGGCGAGCCGCGCCTTGTCGGCGGTCAGCAGCGGCCGGTCGGCGGTGAAGGTCACTTCGAGCTCGGGCTTGCCGGCAATCGCGCGCACCGCCACGCCCATCGCGGATTTGAACGCGGCGGTCTGGTCGGGACGGTTGGCTTTGCTGCGCGGGGGAGGGGTCATTATCGATATCCGGCTAATTGGCCGCCGATGGCGTGCGGTGTGCCGCCACGAGCAGGAGCATGGGGCGGATAATTTCGTCTTTCAGGCCGGCATGGGCCGAAAGCTGTTCGGCGTCCGGCGTCCATTCGTCGAGGGCGTCGATGGTAAAGCCGCTCGCGATCAGCGCGTTGAGGCAGGTCGCGAGCTTGCGGTGATATTTTACGACGCCGTCGACCACCCAATTGGTGACCCGCTCGCCCTCGCGCGCATAATCGGAGAGCGCGAAGACGCGGCGGCCGGCCTCGTCACGCATCCACTCCGGCGTGGCCCGCGCCGCATAGATGGGGTGCTCCATCGAAAAGACGAAGGCGCCGCCGGGCGTCAGCGCCCGGTGGACCCTGCGGCAGAGCGCATCGAAATCGGCGAGATAGTGCAAGGCGAGCGAGGAATAGACGAGATCGTAGGCGCGTTCGGCCGGTTCGTAGTGATCGAGGTCCGCCTGTTCATAGCGGATGGCGTAGTGGGGACCGCGCTCGCGGGCCGCGACCAGCATCCGTTCGGAGAGATCGACACCGACCACATCGGCGCCCTCGTCGGCAGCCCAGCGGCAAAAGGCGCCGAAACCGCAACCGAGGTCGAGCACGCGCCGTCCTTTCAGCGGCGGCAGCAGGCTCCTGAGCGCAGGCCATTCCGGGGCGCCGGCCAATCCCTCCCGCGAACGGGGGAACTGGCTGTAACCCTCGAAAAAGGCAGCATCGTCATAGATGTTCTGCGCCAAGGCACAAATCCGGGACTCAGGCGGTAATCGCCAGGTTTGCCGCGCTTTCCGGCAGGTCCTCGCCGAAGACGCGCTGGTAGAATTCGGCTACGACCGGCCGTTCCAGCTCGTCGCATTTGTTGAGGAAGGTCAGCCGGAAAGCGAAGCCGAGATCGCCGAAAATCTCGGCGTTTTCCGCCCAGGTAATCACCGTGCGCGGGCTCATGACGGTCGACAGGTCGCCATTGACGAAAGCCGAGCGGGTGAGATCGGCAAGGCGCACCATGTTGTTGACAGTCTTGCGGCCCTTGTCGGAGCCGCCATAGGCTTTGGCCTTGGCAAGCACGATGCCGACTTCCTTGTCGTGCGGCAGGTAGTTGAGCGTGGTCACAATCGACCAGCGGTCCATCTGGCCCTGATTGATCTGCTGGGTGCCGTGATAAAGCCCCGACGTGTCGCCCAGCCCGATGGTATTGGCGGTGGCGAACAGGCGGAAGGCCGGATGCGGGGTGATGACGCGGTTCTGGTCGAGCAGCGTCAGGCGGCCCGAGGCCTCGAGCACGCGCTGGATCACGAACATCACGTCGGGGCGGCCGGCGTCGTATTCGTCGAAGACCAGCGCGATATTGTTCTGCACCGCCCAGGGCAGGATGCCGTCGCGGAATTCGGTGACCTGCTTGCCGTCCTTGAGGACGATGGCGTCCTTGCCGACGAGGTCGATGCGGCTCACATGGGCGTCGAGATTGACGCGCACCAGCGGCCAGTTGAGGCGCGCGGCCACCTGCTCGATATGGGTGGATTTGCCGGTGCCGTGATAGCCCTGCACCATGACGCGGCGGTTATAGGCAAAGCCGGCGAGGATCGCGAGCGTAGTATTGCGGTCGAACAGGTAATCGGGGTCCACCGGCGGGGTATGCGGATCGGGGTCCGAATAGCCCATGACCTTGAGGTCGGTGTCGATGCCGAACAGCTCGCGGGCCGAATACTGCTTGTCCGGCAGGTTGGTGTAGTCAGTCATTGCAAACGCCTTCACAACGATAGGTCAGGGCTGCTGGCCCGGACAGTTTGGGGCTCTATAGCAGCAAGCTCGGCGCGCGGGTAGGCAAAGTTAGCGCAGCCGCCATGCGGGCGCGAGGGCCGGAGCGCGGGCGCACCTGGCTCGCCTGCGCGCACTTCGGCTTAAACGAAGCCCTTGGCCTTGAGATGCGTATAGGCCGCGATGATGGCGCGCAGGCGCTCCTCGGAGCTCTTGTCGCCGCCATTGGCGTCGGGATGGTGGATTTTCACCAGCGCCTTATAGGCCTTCTTGATTTCCGGCGATTTGGCGTTGCCGGGAATGCCGAGCGTTTCCAGCGCCCGGCGGTCGAGTTCGTGCAGCTTGCGCTCGCGCTCGGCGCCGGGAGTGCGCGCCTGCGAGCGCTGGTAGCGGGCAAAGACGTGCAGCGGGTCGTTGTAACGGCGCGCCTGGTCGTCGGGACGAGGCGCGCGATACATTTTGGGCCCGTTGGGGTGCAGCCTTCCGGTGGCGCCGGGCTTGCTGCCCAGGCCCCAACTCGGCCGGCCGGCGGTTGCGGCGCTCTCGTTCACCGAGCGCTCGATATCGTCGGCGTTCATGCCCTGGAAGAAGTTGAAAGCGGTGTTGTAGTGGCGGACGTGCTCGAGGCAGAAATTATGGTATTCGCCCTCGAAGCGGCGGCCCTTGGGCGCCTTGTAGATGCCCGGCTGGTCGCAGCCTTCCCAGGCGCAGGGCGGTGCCTCCACCTCGGGCTTGGACTCGTGGCGCGGCTTGATGCGGATGCGGTCGAAGAGCTT
>DASZUI010000091.1:0-11126 GCA_035547675.1 Devosia sp. | reverse complement strand
CTCTTCGACGTGCTCGACCTCGAGCCGGAGATCGCCGACAAGCCAGGCGCACCGGACATCGACATCAAGGACGGCGTGCTGCGCTTCGAGCACGTGGATTTCCGCTATCAGGGCGACACGCACAATGTCGTCTCCGACTTGTCCTTCGAGGTAAAGCCGGGCCAGACCGTGGCGCTGATCGGGCCGCCGGGCAGCGGCAAATCGACGATCGCGCACCTCATCCCGCGCTTCTACGAGGTGACGGGCGGGCGGATCACCATCGACGGGCAGGACATCCGCGACGTGAGCCTGAAGTCGCTGCGGGCGGCGGTGTCGATCGTGCAGCAGGATTCCTATCTCTTCACCGCCTCGATCGAGAACAATGTCGCCTATGGCGATCCCTGGGCGCCCGAGCCGCGGCTGTCGCGGGCGGCGGAGGCGGCGCAGCTCCACAATTACGTCGTCGGCCTGCCCGCCGCCTACAACACGCTGGTCGGCGAGCGCGGCGTTTCGCTCTCCGGCGGCCAGCGGCAGCGCCTGACGATCGCGCGCAGCCTCGTGCTCAAGGCCAAGATCATGGTGTTCGACGATTCGGTGGCCGCCATCGACGCCGCAACCGAGCAGAAGATCCGCGACGCCATTGCCCGCACGTCGAAGGACCGGGCGACCATCATCATCGCGCACCGGCTCAATTCGCTCATGCACGCCGACAAAATCCTGTTCATCGAGAACGGCAAGGTGGTGGAGCAAGGCACGCATGCCGAGCTCTTGGCGCTAGGCGGCCGCTATCGCGCGCTCTACGATCTCCAGGTGCGCCCGACCGACGCCCAGGAACAGAAGCTGGGAGCCGCCTGATGCCCCTTACCGCCCAGGAAATGATCTCCGCCACGGAGCCGCGCAGCCGGCGCGAAGCCCGCGAGGGCATCGGCAGCCGCCCGCCCAAGGCGGTCGTCGGCTCGCAGGTCAGCCATGAAGAAGAGATCTTCGGCAAGGTCTATGATGCGGGCATCGTCGGCCGGCTCTGGGCTTTCGCCGAGCCCTATCGGGGGCGGATTTTCCTCGCCGTCGCCGCCGTGCTGGCCTTCACCGGGACGCAGCTGGCGATCCCGCTCCTGATCCGCTACGCCATCGACCACGGCATGGCGGTGGGCGACACCAACCGCACCATGCTGACGGTGATCGCGCTGATCTTCGCGTTCATCGCGCTCATCAATTACGGCGCGAGCTGGCTGCAGGAAATGGTGATCGGCGTCGCCGCGGAGGGCGTGCTGAGCGATCTCCGGCGCGCCATGTTCTCGCATCTGCAGCGGGTTTCCCTCGGCTTCATGGACAAGACCGAGGCGGGGCGGCTGATGTCGCGGCTCCAGGGCGACGTGAATTCCATGCAGGAATTCATGGAGACGACGGTCTTTTCCGTGGGCGACATCGTGCTCCTGGTCGGCATCGTCGTGGTGCTGCTCTGGCTCGACTGGCGGCTCGGGCTGATGACGCTGGCGGTGATGCCGGCGCTGTTCGTCGTCCGCCTGTTCTGGATGCCGCTCGCCCGCGACAGCTTCATCGAGGTGCGCGAGACCAATTCGATCGCCAATGGCGCCATGGCCGAGGGCATTCACGGCGTGCGCACGGTGCAGGCGATGGGCCGGCAGGACGTCAACTACGCCCTTTACGACGACAAGGCTTATGACAACCTCGTCGCCAATCTGCGCGCCTCGCGCTATGCGCAGATCATGGTGCCGGCGGTCGATACGCTGACCGGCATCGCCATGGCCGTGGTGATCGTGGTGGGCGGGTCGCTGGTCTTGAACAAGAGCCTCGACCTCGGCGTCATGGTCGCCTTCCTGTTCTACATCCAGCGCTTCTTCGACCCGATCCGCTCGCTGACGCTGCAATATTCGGTGATGCAGCGCGCCATGGCCTCGGGCGAGCGCATTCTCGAAGTGCTCGACGTGCCGGTCAGCATCGAGGACAAGCCCGACGCCGTCGAGCTCAGCCCCGACATGGACGGCTCGGTCGAGTTCAAGAACGTGACCTTCGGCTATGTGCCGGGCCAGCCGATCCTCAAGAACGTCAGCTTCAAGGTGAACCCCGGCGAGACGGTGGCGCTGGTCGGTCCGACCGGCTCGGGCAAGACCAGCTCGACGGCGCTCGTTCACCGCTTCTACGACGTCTGGGAAGGCCAGGTGCTGGTCGGCGGCAAGGACGTCCGCGACGTGACGCAGGCCTCGCTGGGGCGCGAAGTCTCCATGGTGCTGCAGGAGCCGTTCCTGTTCACCGGCTCGGTCATCGAGAATATCCGCTATGCCCGGATCGAGGCGACCCGCGAGGAGGTCGTGCGCGCCGCAGAGGCGGTGGGCGCGCATGAGTTCATCATGCGCCTGCCCCAGGGCTATGAGACGAAGCTCGAGCAGCGCGGCGCCAATCTGTCGCTCGGCCAGCGACAGCTCATCAGCTTCGCCCGGGCCATTGTCGCCGATTCCAAGATCCTGGTGCTGGACGAGGCGACCGCGTCGATCGACTCCTATACCGAAATGCTGATCCAGAAGGCGCTTGCGAAGCTGCTGGAAGGCCGCACGGGCATCGTCATCGCCCACCGCCTCGCCACCATCCGCGGCGCCGATCGTATCGTCGTGCTGCAGAACGGCAGCGTCATCGAGGAGGGGAACCACGAGGCGCTGATGGCCAAAAAAGGGCTCTACTATCGCCTCTATTCGCTGAACTATGCCTCGTTCGACGACATCCCCGACGACCTCGTTGCCGAAGCGACCGCCCAGGCCGGCGCCACCTGACCAGCCATTCGGCTGGACCGGATTTTTCGAGGCGGCCAGGTAGGGCGGGCAAGTGGCGGCGGCAGCGGGCGTAATGCGCTGAAATCTGGTTTGCTACCGTCGCAGGCATCGCAACACCGGGAGGCGCACCCTGCCCACGCCGGCGTCGTCATTCCCGCGAAGGCGGAATCCAGCTTGGCGACGGCCATACCGGCCGGGGCAAGCGCGCCTATTTCGGCCGGATGTCCGTATATTCGGTCGTCGCCGGGCGGCCGCGATAGGTGACCCAGAAATAGTTCAGCACATATTTCGAGGCGGTCTTGAAGACCCCTTCCTTCTCCAGCCGGCGGCCGGAGGCAAGGATCGGGAGGCCGAAGGTCCAGCGGACGCGGCCGACCTTGCTGAGGCGGACGGCAACGTCGGTATCCTCGCCGTAAAAGGCGATGGAGCGGTCATAGCCGCCCGCGCGGAGCCAGGCGCTGCGGGTGAAGACGAAATTGCCACCCTGCACGACCGCGCCGACGCGGAACACGTGATGGTTCACGACGTGCATGAGCCAGGTGACGTAATAGAAAAGCCGCACCAGGAAGCGGTTCCACAGCGACAGGTCGTAATAGATGAAGGGGCCGCTGAGGGCGACCAGCCGGGGATCGCGGGCGAAAGACTCGACGACGGTCGTTATCCAGCCCTCGGGCAGCATGGTGTCGCTGTCGATATTGGCGACGATCTCGGCGGTGGAGTTTTCGAAACCGCAATGACGCGCATTGACGAGCCCCTTCTTGGGCTCATCCACGACTTTCACGCCGGCGAAGCTGCGGGCGATCTCGCCCGTGCGGTCCCGGGAGGCGTTGTTGACGACCACGATCTCCGTGTCGACGCCGGAACGCTTCACCTCCCGGAGGACCGACTCCAGGCACTTACCGATCAGGGCCTCTTCATTGTAGGCCGGGATCACGAAGGACAACTGCGGCAAAGATCACCTGTCACAAAAGTGTCAGGCGCACCAGATGGGCCCCGACGCCTTCGCTGTCAACAAAAGGAAGCGTCCCGGCGCGGCACGACCGCCCCGGTGCGCCTCTGCTCATCCCAGAAAGTCGCGCTTGCCCACCGGCACGCCGTTCTTGCGCAGGATGTCGTAGGCGGTGGTGTAGTGGAAGTAGAAGTTCGGCAGCGCACGGCCGAGGAAATAGGCTTCGCCGGTGACGGTGCGCGGCTGGCCGCCGACCGTCAGCTGGATTTCGCGCGTGTCGGCGCCCTCGAAATCGGCCTCGCTGAAGCCGGCAAGGTAATCGAGCGCCTTGTGGACGCGGGCCTTGAGCTCGCCAAAGGTCTTTTCCTCGTCGGGCCAGGAAGGCGGCGTCCGGCCGGTAAGGCGGGAAGCGGCGAATTTGGTGTGGTCCGTGGCGCTCTGGATCTGGAACCGGAAGGGGTTCATGTCCGGGTAGAGCCGATCCTCGACCAATACGTCGACGTCGAACTTGCGCTCGGCGGCATAGGCCTCCGCCTTCTCCATGATGGAAAGCAGCGCGGTCAGCAGGCGGGTGAAAACCGGCACCGAGGCCGAATAGGCGGAAATTGTCATGGGAAACCCTGGGGACAAGAAGACCGCGCCGGGATTTGCCCCGGCACGGCCCTTTTGACAAGCCGCATTGCGGCGAAATACCCGCGCTATTGTGCCTCGGCCGGCGTGAAGTCGAGTGCCACGCCGTTGATGCAGTAGCGCAGGCCGGTAGGCGGAGGGCCGTCCGGGAAGACGTGGCCCAAATGGCTGCCGCAGGTGGCGCAATGCACCTCGGTGCGGACCATGCCATGGGAGCGGTCGACGGTCGTCTCGACGGCGCCCGGCAGGGGATTGTTGAAGCTCGGCCAGCCGGTGCCGCTCTCGAATTTCAGCTCGGACTGGAACAGCGGCGCGCCGCAGCCGGCGCAGGAGAAGACGCCCGCCCGGTGCTCGTGCAGCAGCGCGCAACTGCCGGGCCGCTCGGTGCCGTGCCCGCGCATCACCTGGTATTGTTCGGGCGTCAGGATCTGCCGCCACTCGGCATCGGTATGGGTGACCTTATAGGCCTTGGCATCCATGAAAACCTCCTGACACGTGATTGGCGCCCCGGCGCCCTGCCCTCTATATAGGCGGCGGCGCCGTTTTTCCTGCCGAATCGGCAAAAAGAAGGGCTGCAATGCGCACCTGCATTGCAGCCCGTGGGAGAGCCCGGCCGCGCTGTTGAGGGCTTGGGGGGACGGCGGCCAAGGCGTCTCGCGGTTCACCAGTTGCATGGGTCGTTTGCGTCGATCCGGTGAACGCTATTGAAGATGGCGCTCCAATACGGCAGGAAAAGATACATCACTCAAAGGTGATTATTTGCCGCCCGCTCGGGTCGTTGCCCGGCCCGGCTGCGGGGCGGATCGGCATAGGCGCCAGCCGGACGCAGGGCGCGGGAGAAATGCAATGAATATCGTCAGCCCCGAACCGCTGCCCGCGAGGGCCTTCGCCGATCCAAAGGCCGCCGTCGACTATGTGCTGGAGATGTATGAGCGGAACACCGCCTTCATCCGCGGCCACCTCAAGAACCTGTCCCAAGGGCATGTGCCGCCGGGCAAGGTCCGCGCCTATTACCCGCAGGCGCAGGTCACCTCCCAGAGCTACGCCAAGATCGATTCCACCCTGCCCTATGGCTCGCTGCACACGCCGGGGGTCTATCGCACGACGCTGACGGCGCCGCGGCTCTTCTACAATTACCTGCTCGACAATTTCTCGATCATCCTCGCGAACCATGGCGGGACCATCGAAATCCGCGAGTCGCAGACGCCGATCCCGGTGCATTTCGCCGTCGATCCGGGCGACCGGCTCGACGGGGCGGCGATCAATGCGCTCAACGTGCCGCTGCGCGACATCTTCGATACGCCCGACCTCGCCTTCACCGACGACGAGATCGCCAACGGCACTTTCATCCCGCCGCAAGGGGGTCCCTACCCGCTTGCCGCCTTCACCGCGCCGCGCATCGACTATTCGCTGCTCCGGCTCAGCCACTACACCGGCACGGACGCCGAACATTTCCAGAATTTCGTGATCTTCACGAACTACCATTTCTACATCGACGAGTTCCGGCGCATCGCGCACCAGTACATGGCCGACGGCCACGCGGCCTACGATTCCTTCGTCGAGCCGGGCAATCTCACCATCACCAATACCCGCCTGGGCGGCGGACGAAGCGGCCACGAACCGCCGCGGCTGCCGCAAATGCCCGCCTATCACCTCAAGATGCCCCGCGGGCGCGGCATCACCATGGTCAATATCGGCGTCGGCCCATCCAACGCGAAGACGATCACCGACCACATCGCGGTGCTCCGTCCCCATGCCTGGCTGATGCTCGGCCATTGCGCCGGCCTGAGGAATTCGCAGGAGCTGGGCGATTACGTGCTGGCGCACGCCTATGTCCGCGAGGACCACGTGCTCGATGCCGATTTGCCGCTTTCGGTGCCGATTCCGGCGCTGGCCGAGGTGCAGGTGGCGCTGGAGCATGCCGTGGCCGATGTCACCAAGCTCGAGGGGCTCGAGACCAAGCGCATCATGCGCACCGGCACCGTCGCGAGCTTCGACAACCGCAATTGGGAATTGCGCGACCAGAAGGAGATCACGCAGCGGCTCAGCCAGTCGCGGGCCGTCGCGCTCGACATGGAATCGGCGACCATCGCGGCAAACGGCTTCCGCTTCCGCGTGCCCTACGGCACGCTGCTATGCGTTTCCGACAAGCCGCTGCACGGCGAACTGAAGCTCCCGGGCATGGCGTCGGAATTTTACCAGACGCAGGTCAACCGGCACCTGCTGATCGGGCTCCGGGCCATGGAAATCCTGCGCGACCAGCCGCCCGAACGGCTCCATTCGCGCAAGCTCCGCTCCTTCTCCGAAACGGCGTTCCAGTAGCGCATCCGGCTGGCCTCGCCGCGCCAGGATTGGTACGACTGTGTGGTCAGCGGAAGATGCAATGACCGTCCAGGAGCACAACAGGATCAAGGCGGGCGAGCCGGCCAAGCCGGACCGCCAGCGCAAGCGTGACCCCGAGCGAACCGCCGCGGCCATTCTCGAGGCGGCGATCGCCGAGTTCTCGCAGGCCGGCTATGACGGCGCGCGCATCGACGGCATCGCCCGGCGCGCCCGGGTCAACAAGCGCATGCTCTACCATTATTTCGGGAGCAAGGAGGGGCTTTACCTCGCCGTGCTCGAGGGCCGCTACGCCGCCATCCGCGCGGCCGAGCGGGAACTCGACCTGACGCGGCGCGAGCCCGTCGAGGCCATGCGCCAGCTCGTGCTGTTCACCTGGAACTACTACATCGAGCACCCGGAGTTTCTGGCCATTCTCGCGGCGGAGAACCAGAACAAGGCGCGCTTCCTCACCCGTTCGGACGATATCGTGCGGCTCAACTCGCCGCTGATCGCGGCCATCCGCGACGTGCTGCACCGGGGTGAAGCGGAAATGCTGTTCCGGCCCGGGGTCGATCCGGTGGAGCTCTATATTTCCATGGCCTCGCTCGGCGCGTTCTATCTCTCCAACCGATGGACGCTGGCGACCGTGTTCCAGCGCGAACTCCTCTCCACCGCCGCGCTCGACGCCTGGGGCGAGCACATCGTCGAAATGGTGCTGGCGTTCCTGCGGCCGTGACGAGGCATTCGCCTCGACCTGACTTTCGATGGGGGCAGGTAGGATGGGCAGCGCGCGCCGCGCTTGACAGGCCTATTCGCGCAAGTAACCATCCGGTTATTTAGGAGTGGCGCATGACGACGCTGAAGCTGCCGACGGCCGGGGGCATGGCCGACTACACGATCCGCAATTCGCCCATAGCCGTCCCGGCGGCGGCGCCGATGAACCGGATCGCCTATGCCGCGGCGCATGTGGTGGTCGATCCGCTTGCCGACCTCGACCCCTGGGAGGCGCACGCCATCGATTGGGAGCGCACGCTCGCCTTCCGGCACCATCTCTGGGATTTGGGGCTGGGCGTGGCGGAGGCCATGGATACGGCGCAGCGCGGCATGGGGCTCGACTGGGCGGGTGCGCAGGAACTGATCCGGCGCACTGCCGAGGCCGCCTCCTCGCGCAAGGGCGCGCTGGTCGCCTTCGGCGCGGGCACCGACCACCTCGCGCCGGGCGCGGATGTGACGATCGACCGGATCATTGCGGCTTACGAGGAGCAGGTCGGCTTCGTGGAAGGCCTCGGCGGCCGCGTCATCCTGATGGCGAGCCGGGCGCTGGCCAGGGTGGCAAAGGCGCCGGACGATTATGCGCGGGTCTATGACCGGATATTGAGCCAGGTGCGCCAGCCGGTCATCATCCACTGGCTCGGCGAGATGTTCGACCCGGCCCTTGCGGGCTATTGGGGCGCCGCCGACCACATGGCGGCCATGGAGACGGCGATCGCCGTGATCAACGGCCATGCGGCCAAGGTCGACGGCGTCAAGATCTCGCTCCTCGACAAGGACAAGGAGATCGCCATGCGGCGGTGTCTGGCGCCCGGCGTGCGGATGTATACGGGGGACGATTTCAACTATCCCGAGCTGATCGCCGGCGACGAACAGGGCTATTCTGACGCGCTGCTCGGCATTTTCGACGCCATCGCGCCGGTCGCGGCGGCGGCGCTGGTACGGCTCGCGGCGGGCGACCGCGCAGGCTATGACGCGCTCCTCGCCCCGACCGTGCCGCTCTCGCGGCATATCTTCAAGGCGCCGACGCGGTACTACAAGACTGGCGTGGTGTTCCTCGCCTGGCTCAATGGCTTCCAGGAGCATTTTTCGATGCTGGGCGGGCAGCAGAGCGCCCGCTCGGTGCAGCACTTCGCCGAACTGTTCCGGCTGGCGGACGCGGCGCGCGTGCTGCGCGATCCGGACCTCGCGGCGGACCGGATGCGGAAGCTGCTGGCGTTGGCCGGCATGGCCTGAGGACTGAGACGGAGGTTCCCGCTTTCGCGGGAATGACAGCGTGCTTGGGTGCGGGTGCCACCTGCACTTTATCATTCCTGCGAAAGCGGGAATCTCTGTTTCCGCCTAGTCCGCCGCAGTCGGCCGGTGCTAATAATCAATCATACGATCTATTCAGCCTGCCAAATCCAAGCCCGCCATGTCCCTTTCCCGCGCCACCGCCGTGTCGCTGCTCGTCGCCGGCGCCTTCTTCATGGAAAATCTCGACGGCACGGTGATCGTGACGGCGATCCCCGCCATGGCGCAGAGCTTCGGCGTACATCCGGTCGACCTGTCGATCGGCGTTTCCGCCTATATCCTGGCCCTGGCCGTGCTGATTCCGGCGAGCGGATGGATGGCGGATCGGTTCGGGGCGCGGACCATCTTCGCCTCCGCCATCGTGGTGTTCACACTCGCCTCCGTGCTCTGCGGGTTCAGCACCAATCTCGTCTATTTCACCGCGGCGCGGGTGCTGCAGGGCATCGGCGGAGCGATGATGGTGCCGGTGGGACGGCTCGTCGTGCTGCGCTCGGCGCGCAAGGAAGAGATCATCGGGGCCATCGGCCTCATCGTCTGGCCGGGGCTCGCGGCACCCGTGCTCGGGCCGCCGCTCGGCGGCTTCATCACCACCTATCTCTCCTGGCACTGGATTTTCTTCCTCAATGTGCCGCTCGGGGCGATCGCGCTGCTCCTGGCGCTGCGGCTGGTGCCGCAGGGCGAGACGGTCGAGACGCCGTTCGACTGGGCCGGGTTTCTGCTCACCGGCATCGCCTGCTTCGCCGTGATGCTGGGGATCGATTTGCTCAGCCGGGACGATCCGCCGCTGGGCTGGACCGCGCTGGCGCTGGTGGGCGGCCTCGCGATCGGGGCGCTCGCGGTATGGCATTCGCGGCGCGAGGCGCATCCGCTCGTCGACCTTTATGCGCTCCGCTACAAGACGTTCTCGGTAACCGTGTGGGGCGGCACGCTGTTCCGCGCCTCCATCGGCGCCGTGCCGTTCCTGCTGCCGCTGCTGTTCCAGATCGGCTTCGGGCTCGATCCATTCGTGTCGGGCCTTCTGGTGCTCTCGGTTTTCGCCGGCAATATCGTGATGAAGATTTTCACCACCGGGGTGCTGAACCGCTTCGGCTTCCGGCGGACGCTGGTGGTCAATGGCGTGCTCAATGCGGCGGCAATCCTCGCCTGCGCGCTGATCACGCCGCAGACGCCGGTGCCGGTGATCATGGTGCTGCTGTTCATCTCGGGGCTGACCCGGTCGATGCAGTTCACCACCATTGCGACGATCGCTTTTGCCGACGTGCCGCAGGAGCGGATGTCGGGGGCGAATACGCTCGCCAACGTGGTCGGACCGATGGGCATGGCGCTCGGCGTGGCGCTCGCGGCAGTGGCGCTGCGGATCGGGGCCCTGCTCTTTCCGGCGCCAGGCCCCGCGATCTCACTCATGCAGTTCCATGCCGCCTTCGTCCTTGCCGGATTGATCGCGCTGGCGGGCGTCGCCGATGTCATCGGGCTCGCGCCCGGTGCGGGCGACGCGTTGCGGAAGCCGCGGCAGCCCAGGCCGGCCGATGCGCCGGAGGTAGTTGCCTAAGTTCGTGGCGGCGCGTAAACCCCCGCGGCGCCAACGGGGAAACGCCTTGTCCGACCTCATCGAAGCCATGACCGAAGCGGCAATTGCCGCATCCGCTACCATCATGGACGTCTATTCGCGGCCCATCGAGGCCGTGCACAAGGCGGACGGCTCGCCGGTGACCGAGGCAGACCAGCGGGCGGAGGCCGTCATCCTCGACCGGCTGGCGGAAACCGGCATTCCGGTGCTGGGCGAGGAGAGCGTGGCGGCGGGCCAGGTGCCGGCGCTGGAGGGGCGCTTCTTCATCGTCGATCCGCTCGACGGGACCAAGGAATTCCTCAAGCGCAATGGCGAGTTCACCGTGAACATCGCGCTGATCGAGGCCGGTCGGCCGGTGCTCGGCGTGGTGCTGGCCCCGGCGACGGGCGCGCTCTATGTGGGCGACGCCAATGGCGCGCGGGCGGCGGTGGTCCGTGAAGGCTCGATCGACGACATTCGGCCGATCCGGGTGGTGGCGGACGGCCCGATGCGGATCGTCGCCAGCCGCTCGCATGGGCACGACGCCCTGGCCGAGCTCTGCGTCACCATGGGGGTGAGCGAGGACGTGTCCGTGGGCTCGTCGCTGAAATTCTGCCTCGTCGCGGAAGGCAAGGCGCAGCTCTATCCGCGGTTCACGCCGACCTGCGAGTGGGACACCGCGGCCGGACAGGCCGTACTCGAGGCGGCGGGCGGCGTGGTGCTGACCCTTGACGGCGAACCGATGCGCTACGGGCGCGGCGATCCGAATTTTCTCAACCCGTTTTTCATCGCCGCGGCGAGCCGGGAACTGGGAGAATCGGCTGCGGCGGAGATGCGGCGGCTGGTCGGC
>DASZUI010000090.1:0-29610 GCA_035547675.1 Devosia sp. | reverse complement strand
GTCGTCTGCGCTTTTGAAGGAAGCTTTGAAGGATTAATATGGTCTTGCGACTTTGGTCCCAAGGGGCCGAGAGGGAAGGAAGGCAAAACACATGGACCAGCTTATTCCACTCATCGTTCAACTGATTGGCGGCGGTATCGGCGGCAATGTCATTGCGGCCATTGTGAAGCAGGTCAATCTCGGACCGGCGGGCAACAGCATTGCCGGTATTATCGGCGGCATCGTTTTGACCTGGATTGCCGGCCGGATTCCCGGCCTCGACGGGCTTGTCGGCGCGGTCGCGTCGGCGGCGGGCAGCACGGCCGATGCTACCGCTTCGGCGACAGCCAGCGGCCTGCAGCCGGGCGCGCTGGTCGGGCAGGGCATTGTCGGCATCATCGGCGGCGCCGTGCTGACCGCCATTGCCGGGGCCATCAAGAACCGCTCCGCCGCCTGAGTCGACACCGGCCGGTTTCCGGGCAACAGCCGTCCCCAGGCAACCGGGCGGCTGCATCTGGACCGCAACATCGAACGGCGATATAGCCCCGGTGTTCTACGCCGGGGCTTATTGCTGCCAGGCGGGCACTGAAGGCTTTCCATGAGCGAGATCACAGAGCCGGCGGGCGGCGTGCGCCGGACGGACAATATTGCCCTCGGCATCGTGCTGACCGTGACGGTGGTGCTGATCTTCGGCATCCAGGACGCGACATCCAAGATACTGGTGCAGACGCACTCGCCTTTCCAGGTGGTGATGATCCGCTACTGGGCGTTCGCGGCCTTTTCGGTCGTCGCGGCGTTGCGGCAGGCGCCGGCGCGCGCGCTGCTGCTCTCGAGCGCGCCGGTGCTGCAGGTGCTGCGCGGCGGCCTGCTTATCGCCGATATCTGGACCTTCGGGCTGGCGATCCGCACGGTGCCATTGGGCGAATTGCAGGCGATCAGCCAGGTCTATCCGCTGCTGGTGACGCTGATCGCCGTGCCGATCCTTGGCGAAAAGGTTGGGATGTTCCGCATCGCGGCGGTCGCGGTCGGCTTTCTCGGCGCGCTGGTGATCGTGCGGCCGGGCGGGCTGCCGCTGACGCTCGATGTGGGGTTCGGCCTCGCCTCGGCCATCGCCTACGCCATCTATATCGTGCTGACGCGCCGGGTTTCGGCACGCGACACGACGGCGACCAGCATGGTCTATGTGGGCCTTGTGGGGCTGGTGCTGTCGACGGCCACGGGCATTTTCTACTGGACGCCCTTCCAGCCCCGGGAATTGCTGCTGATCGGGGTGTTGATGGTCACCATGATCACCGGCCACGGGCTGATGATGCGAGCGCTCGCGCTGGCGCCCGCCAGCGTGCTGCAGCCATTCAACTACCTGTCGCTGCCCTGGAGCATCACGCTCAGCTTCGTGGTGTTCGGGCATCTGATCGACCCCGTCTCGCTGGTCGGGGTGGCGATCATCGCCGGCGCCGGACTGGTCGTCATGGCGCGGGAGCGCCGGAAAGCGGCGACCCGGCCCGCTGCCGCGGAGGTGCTGGCGCCGCGCGAGTAGTGCGGCTTACCAGAAGCGGTCGTTGCGCCTGCTGTTGTGGTCGTTCTGCTGGTTCACCGGCGGGCTGGTCAGCGATTGCAGCGGGGTCGCATCGTTCTTGGCGGCGGCGCCGATGAGATAGCTCGCCGGCACCCAGCCGGTAACCTGGGCGGCAAAAACACGGCACCACTCGCCGGACGCCGTGCAGCGGTCGATGCTGACCGTCTCGCCCGGCTGAAGCAGGCCGATGATCTCATTGTAGGCAACGTGCGGTCCGCTGAACACGCTGATCTTGTCGCTGGCATAGGCGGTGGCGGCCGAAGCCGCGCCCGGGAGCGCGATGGCGCCGGCGCAAAGGGCTGCGCCAAGGATGTACGGGGTCTTCATGGCTAATCCTCAAATCAGCGGCCGAACAGGCCGCGGCGACGATAGGGCTGGGCAAAAGGATTGACCAGCGGTTTCCACGGGGTCGCCTGCACCTTGGCGGCGGAGCCCACCAGATAGCTGCCGAGCACCCAGCCATTGGGTCCCTTGTGGACGATCCGGCACCAGGTGCCCGAGGGCGTGCATTCGGACAGCGAGACGCTCTCATTGCCGGCGAGCCGGCCGATGACCGGATAGGCGTAGCCGGGGCCGGAGCGGATGACGACGGTGCCGCTGGCGCGCGCCGTCGCGGCGGAGGCGCCGGTCGGGAGGCCGGCGAGGAGCGCTGCTGCGCTGGCGGCGAAAAGGAATGAGCGGAGGGGAGAAAGCGCCATGATCGAGCCTTTCCATGCCGAACGGATACGCCGCCCCGGGAGGACGGCGTATCCCAGCATTATCATTTACCGGCTAACGCCCGATTGAGGCGGCCGGTTGCCTTACCACCAGGGGCCGAACGGGCCGAAGGGGCCATAGGGCGGCAGCGGACCATAGGGGCCGCCGAACCATTTGATGGCGGAAATTTTCACGAAGCCGTCCTTGCCCGGCTTGGAGACGAAGCAATAGCCCTTGAAGCAGGGGCCGACATCGACATGCTGGCCCGGAAAGACGGCGCCGATCTTGAAGATGCCGGGATGGGCGTAGAGCGAGCTCGGATAGGCGATGACGCCCGGGGAGGCGAAGGCAGCGGCGGCGGAAAGCGCGAGCATGCCGCCGGCGGCGGCGAGGGTCACGAGGCGGGTCTTGACGGTCATTTCAAGAGTCCTTTCGAGGTTGGGTGGCGGGTATCGCCATTGGCCTCGACTTGACCATGGAGCGGCTGAACTCGCGCTGAACCGCGGGTTCAGCGGCAATTTCGGCGATTGAGTTGGGCCTCGCCAGCGACTATCAGTCTGGCGGGCTTATCAGAAGGTCGCGTTTTCGAAGCGGAAAAATGGGAGCCATTTTTCCTGAAAACGCTCCAGCAGCAGGAGGAAAGCTTGGCATTCCTGTCCGATGCCGTAATGCGTTTGGCACCGTCGCAGACCGTAGCCATCACCCAGAAAGCCCGCGAGCTGCAGCGCGAAGGCCGCGACGTGATCGCGCTTTCGGCCGGCGAGCCCGATTTCGACACCCCTCAGCATGTGAAAGACGCGGCGATCCGCGCCATGAACGAGGGTAAAACGCACTACACCAATGTGGACGGCATTCCCGAGCTCAAAGAGGCGGTAGCGGCCAAATTCCGCCGCGACAACGGGTTCGACGTGACGGCGGCCGACTGTTTCGTGTCGTCGGGCGGCAAGCAGATCATCTTCAACGCCCTCCTCGCGACGCTCAATCCGGGCGACGAGGTGGTGGTGCCGGTGCCCTATTGGGTAAGCTATCCGGAAATCGTCGGGCTGTTCGGCGGCAAGCCGGTCTTCGCCCGCGCCGACGCCTCGACGGGATTCAAGCTGACGCCGGCGGCGCTCGAGGCGGCGATCTCGCCGCGGACCAAGTGGCTCATCCTCAATACGCCTTCCAACCCCTCCGGAGCGGCCTATACGGAGGACGAGCTCAAGGGTCTGGCCGCGGTGCTGTTCCGGCACCCGCATGTGCATGTGCTGACCGACGATATCTATGAGAGCCTGGTCTATGACGGCGGCCGGTTCGCCACGCTTGCCGGCGTCGAACCGGCGCTCCGGGCGCGTACGCTGACGCTCAACGGCGTTTCCAAATCGCACGCCATGACCGGCTGGCGCATCGGCTATTGCACGGGGCCTCGGGATCTGCTCGCGGCGATGCTGAAGCTGCAGAGCCAATCGACGACCAATCCGACCTCCATCTCGCAATGGGCGGCGGTCGAGGCGTTGAACGGGCCGCAGGACTTTCTCAAGGAGTGGCTCGAGATATTTCAGGCGCGGCGCGATCTCGTCGTCGAGGGGCTGAATGCGGCGAACGGCGTCACCTGCCTCAAGCCAGCGGGCGCGTTCTATGTGTTCCCGTCCTGCGAGGGCCTGCTGGGCAAGACGAGCAAGGGCGGGCGGAAGCTTTCGACCGACGAGGATTTCGTGCTGGCGCTCTTGGAGGAATCCGGCGTGGCGCTGGTCCACGGCGCGGCCTTCGGCCTGCCGGGACATTTCCGGCTGAGCTACGCCGCCTCGGATGGGGAACTCAGGGAGGCCGTGGCGCGGGTGCAGGGGTTTGCGCAGGGGGTGAGGTAGGGGCGGTTTCGACGTCGGGGAAGGCCCCTCACCCGGCGCTTCGCGCCGATCTCTCCCGCAAGGGAGAGGTGACTTGCGGCAAGGGTGCTGTCCTCGTTCACTTCCCCCTTGAGCAGAGGGCGCCGGCAGTGGCCCTTCAGCGACCTGATCTTCGACACCGACCGGGACGGCTTCGAGGCAACGGCCGTACGTCTCGCCGACGCGATACGGACTTTGATCGGCCCTCAAAATGGCGTGCCACCCCTGCGGTGATGAGGAGGTGGATTGGGCGAGTGCATAGCCGCCGGGGCGCGGCGGCGACGCATCCGCTTTAGCCCTGTTACGTTTCGACCGCCGCATCGGGCCTCGCGCCCCACTCGGCCCAGGAGCCGTCATAGATGGCGACCTGTTTGGCGCCGGCGATCTCGAGGCCGAGCGCCACGACGGCTGCGGTGATGCCGGAGCCGCAGCTGGCGATGATCGGGCCTTCGAGATCGATGCCGGCCTCGGCGAAGGTCTTGGCCAGTTCCTTCGGCGGCAGTATTTCGCCGTCGCGGACGAGGCTGCCCGAGGGCACGTTGACCGCGCCGGGGATGTGGCCGGCCCTGAGCCCGGGGCGCGGCTCCGGCTCCTTGCCGTAGAAGCGCGGGGCCGGACGGGCGTCGACAAGCGTCGTTTCGCCGTCGCGGCGGTGGCGGTCGACGGCGGCGAAGTCCATTACGCGCGCGCTGTCGAAATGCGGCTGGAAATGTGCCGGCGCGCGGGTCGGCGCACCCTTTTCCAGCGGCCTGCCTTCCCGGCGCCATCTGGCGCCGCCGCCCGCCAGAATCCTGACGTCCCTGGCGCCCATGGCGAGGAAGGTCCAGCGGACGCGCGGCGCGGAGAAGAGCCCGGGCTCGTCATAGACCACGATCGTCATCTTGTCCGAAATGCCGAGCGCGCCGACCATGCGGGCGAAATCCGCGGGCGTCGGCAGCATGTGCGGCAGGTTCGTCTTGTGGTCGGCGATGGCGTCGATGTCGAAGAAAACGGCGCCCGGGATATGGCCGGCGAGATATTCGGCATGGGCGTCGCGGCCGGCGGTCGGCAGGTACCAGCTGGCATCGAGGACGGCGATATCAGGCGATTTCAGGTGCTGGGCGAGCCAGTCGGTGGAGACGAACCAGTCGGACATTTGAGCCTCGGGATGAAGTGAGGTGGTTGTCCGTCATTTCGGGGCGGATGCCAAGCCAGCCGGTGGTGCGCGTGGCACATCCTTCGAGGCTCCCTTCGGTCGCACCTCAGGATGAGGCGGTGTTTGTTCCACGACCTCATGGTGAGGTGGGAGCGCAGCGACCCTCGAACCATGGGCAGCGCACACTCTACTTAGCCACACCGGAAATTCAGTCCAGCCGACTGGCCGCTCAGTTCGGCAAAATGAGAATGTCGTTTGACGACATCGAAACCTGCACCTGCTGGTCGAGCATGGGCGGTGGCGTGTGCCGGTCGTTGAAGGTGTCGAGGCTGAGCTGATTGCGGCCGAGATCGACCCTGAGGCGGATGACCGAGCCGAGGAAGCTCACTTCCGAGACTTTGCCGGACAGGACGATATCCTGGCCATTGGGCTTGCCGAGCGAAACGGCCTCCGGGCGCAGCGTCAGCGACACGGGGCCGCGGGTCCCGTCGGGCAGGCGGGGCACGCTGAAGGTCTGGCCGTCGACCGAGACGGATTTTTCCGCGGGGTCCACCACCTCGGCCTCGAGGGTGTTGATGGTGCCGACGAACTGCGCCACGAAGCGCGTCGCGGGCTTGTTGTAGATTTCGAAGGGCGTGCCGAACTGCTCGACATTGCCGGCCGAGAGCACGACGATCCGGTCGGAGATCGACAGCGCCTCTTCCTGGTCGTGCGTCACGAAAACGGTGGTGATGCCGAGATCGCGCTGGATGGCGCGGATTTCCTGGCGCAGCGAGACGCGGATTTTGGCGTCGAGCGCGGAAAGCGGCTCGTCGAGGAGCAGCATGCGCGGCTTGGGCGCAAGCGCGCGCGCAAGCGCGACGCGCTGCTGCTGGCCGCCGGACATTTCGAAGGGGAAGCGCTTGCCGAAGCCGGGCAGGCCGATCAGCTTCAGCATTTCCTCGACGCGGGCGCGGCGCTCGGCGGCCGGCATGCCGGCGATGCGAAGGCCGAAGCCGACATTGTCCTCGACATTCATATTGGGGAAAAGCGCATAGGCCTGGAACACCATGCCGATCTTGCGCTGGTTGGGCGGCAACGGGCTGATGTCCTTGCCCTCGACCAGGATGGCGCCCGAGGTGGGGCGCTCGAAGCCGGCGATCATCCTGAGGATCGTCGTCTTGCCGCAGCCCGACGGACCGAGCAGCGAGATGAACTCGCCCTGGTTGAAGGCGAGGTTGGCGCCCTTGACCACGGTATTGCCGTTGAAGGCTTTGACCAGATTTTCGATGCGCAGGAATTCTTCAGCCATGGCGATCAGGTCCGTGCCGTTTTGGGGGCGAAGCGGGCGAGCAATTGGATCATGCCCATGGCGGCCCAGGTGATGATGAAGGAGATCACGGCGAGCGCCGCGGGCTCGTAGGCGCGGTTCGCGCCGATGTTCTGCATATAGACGCCGAAGGCCGGGCGGTTGAGCAGGCTGGCGATGGTGAATTCCCCGATGACGATGGCAAGCGTCAGGAAGGCGCCGGAGAGCGCGGCCACGATAATATTGGGAAAGATCACCCGCAGCAGGATCGTCAGCGTGTTGGCGCCAAGAATATCGGCGGCCTCGGTGAGGGTCTGCACGTCGATGGTCCTGAGGCCGGTATCGACCGCCCGGTACATGTAGGGCAGGGCGAGCGCCACATAGGCGAGTGTCAGCAGGATGTTGGTGCCGATATCGGTATTGGTGAGCGGCAGGATCGAGGAGGAGGAATAGAGCCGGATATAGCCGAAGACCAGGATGATCGGCGGTATGATCAGCGGCAGCAGGGTGACGAATTCGATGAGCGGGCGAAGCTGCGGCGCTCTGAGCCGGACGAAATAGGCGGCCGGCACCACGAGCAGCAGGCCGACGATGATGGCGGCGACCGCAATGATCAGCGAATAGGTGAAGGTCTGCTGGAATTGCGGCTGCTGGAAGACATTGGCATAGGCGTCGAGGCTCCAGGTGCCGCGGCGGATCGAAAGCGAGAACTGTATGGTCGCCAGCAGCGGCACGATGAAATAGAGCGCGCCGACGACGAAGACCACCCAGGACCAGAACTTACCCGACCAGAATTTGCCGCGCTTCATTTGAGCCACCGTTCCGCCCGGGTGCGGATCACCAGGTAGAGAATGTTGGCGACCGCCGTGATGACGATCATGCCGAGCGCCAGGGCGGCGCCGAGCCCCGGATTATTGAGCACGTCGCCGCGGATTTGGGCATAGAGCAGGATGGGCACGATATTGAGCGACGAGCCGGTCAGCGCATAGGCGGTGGCGATGGCGCCGAAGGCATTGGCGAAAAGCAGCGAGAGCGTGCCGAGCAGGTTCGGCCAGAGCACGGGCAGGCCGATATAGCGCCAGAACTGGAAGGTGCTGGCCCCGAGCGTCTGGGCCGCCTCGCTCCATTCCTTCTTCAGGCCGTCGATCGCCGGGGCGATGATGAGGATCATCAGCGGAATCTGGAAGTAGCAATAGGTGACCGTCAGGCCCCAGAAGGAGAGCAGGTTGAAGCCCGAGCGGTACATGTCGAAACCGACAAGGGTTCGCAGCAGCACGGTGACGAGGCCGAGCCGGCCAAGGGTGGCGATGAAGGCGAAGGCCAGCGGAATGCCGGCGAAATTGGAGGCGACCCCCGAAAAGGTCATCACGGCCGAGCGGATCGCTTCGGGCAAGGCCCCGCGGATCACGGCAAGCGCGAGAATGAGCCCGAGAACGGCGCCAGCAATAGCGGAAGCGGCAGAAACGCGGATCGAAATCCAGAACGACGACAGGATCTGCGGCGTGCCGAGATCGATGATGTTTTGCAGGGTAAAGCTGCCGTCGGGCGCCTGGAACGCACCGACGATAAGGAACAGGGTCGGCACGATCAGAAACAGGACGGCGAAGAGCAGAAAGGGCGCAACGCCCAGATAGTCGCCCCAGCGCAGGCCAGCGAACAGGCTCAACCGGCCCCCTGCAGGGGTCACCCCGGCCGAAGCCGGGGCAACAACAGAAATGACGCTGTCCGAATTACTGGACATTGGCGCCGACGACCGAATCCCACTGCTTGGTGATCACATCGGAAGCAGCCTTCTGTTCGTCGAGCGTCGGGAATACGGCCTTGGCGTAGAGATCGGCCGGCGGCAGCTTGGCCAGCAGGTCGGCGGGCACCTTGCCGTTCTTGGCCAGGTCGTTGAAGCGGATCGGGTGGCAATAGCCGGCGAGCCAGCCGATCTGGCCTTCGTCCGAATAGAGATATTCCATCCAGAGCTTGGCGGCGTTCGGGTGCGGCGCAAAGGCGCTGATCGCCTGGACATAGACGCCGGCAACGACCGCGTCGGACGGCACGATCACTTCGGCCTTCGGGTTGCCCGCAAAGCCGTCGCGCCAGGCGAGGGCGTTATAGTCCCAATTGGTCACGATCGGGGTCGTGCCCTGGGCGAGCGGCGCCGACTTGCCGATAACCGGGACGAAATTGCCCGCCTTGTTCAGCTTGGAGAAGAAGTCGAGGCCCTTGGTGCCGGCGTCTTCGCCCGGCTTGCCGCCCGAAGCGAGGCCGGCCGCATAGACCGACTGGATCGCCTGATTGGAGACGCGCGGATCACCCGACAGGGCGACCTGATTGGCATATTCCGGCTTCTGCAGGTCGGCCCAGGTCTTGGGCGGGTTCTTGACGAGGTCGTCGTTCACCAGGAACGCCATCACGCCGTAATAGTCGCCGTACCAATAGCCGTCGGCGTCCTTGGCGGTGTCGGGGATCGAGTCCCAGGTGGCGACCTTATAGGGCTGGATCAGCTTCTGGTCCTTGGCCGAGGGGCCGAAGGAGAGGCCGACGTCGATCACGTCGGGCGCCTGCGGGCCGGTATTGCCCTTGTTGGCGATGATGGCCTGGATCTCGTCGCCCGAGCCGGCATCGGGGTTCAGCTCGTTGACGGTGATGCCCGGATATTTCTTCTTGAAACCATCAATAACGGCGCCATAGCCGCACCAGTCATGGGGCAGGGCGATGGTGGTGAGCTGGCCCTCTTTCTTGGCCGCCGCATAGAGGTCGTCCAGGGAATCCGCATAGGACGGAGCAATCGAGGTCAGTATCGCGACGACCGATGCGGTCGCGGCGAGAACCGCAGACAGTTTCATCTTGAGCCTCCAGGCATGATGGTCCGTTTCCGGTGACGGAATTGGCGGGTCACCTCACGGGTGAGCGACGCATTACTTTTGCCGTGTGTCAACTGGATGACAGATGCTTCGGGCAATGTGACAGCGCGATGAAAGCCGCGGAAATCGGGCGGTTTTTCCGTCATCAAATCGTAACATTGACGCGGCCGCCGAGCGCGCGGAACGGCGCGCCAGGGCAGCCGGGCGGATGCCCGTCGGCCTGGAAATGCATGACAGCGAATTCCCGATATCCCGGCCTTGCGTTTTTCGGGGGGCAGGTGCAGAACCTGCGCCCGTCGGGCCAAAGCGCTTTGGGAAGAGGCTGGGCCGCGCCCATGTTCCTATCGCGTTTCGCGGACCGGAGGCGGCCGCAAGCGCCTGCAAAAACGAGGAGAGATCCGTGGCCATCAGAGCGCTGGTATGGGGCGAGAACGTCCACGAGCAGAAGAACAAGACGGTGGCCGAGAACTATCCCAAGGGGATGCATGAGCGGATCGCCGAGCAATTGCGCCAGGACCCCAACATCACCGCTTCGACCGCGACCCTGCAGCAGCCGGAACATGGGCTGACCGAGGCCAGGCTCAAGGAAACCGACGTGCTGCTCTGGTGGGGCCATGCGGCGCATGGGCAGGTGGAGGATGCGATCGTCGAGCGCGTGGCGGCACGCGTCTGGGAGGGGATGGGCCTGATCGTCCTCCACTCCGGGCATTTCTCGAAGATATTCAAGCGGCTGATGGGCTCGCCCTGCGCGCTCAACTGGCGCGAGGCGGGGGAGCGGGAGCGGCTCTGGGTGGTCAATCCCGGACATCCTATCGCGGCCGGCCTGCCGCAATATTTCGAGCTCGAGATGGAGGAGATGTATGGCGAGCCCTTCACCGTGCCCGAGCCGCTCGAAACGGTGTTCATCGGCTGGTTCCAGGGCGGCGAGGTGTTCCGCTCGGGCCTGACCTACCGGCGCGGGGCAGGCAATATCTTCTACTTCCAGCCCGGGCACGAGACCTATCCCACCTATCATCAGCCGGTGATCGGCCAGGTGCTGCGCAACGCGGTCAACTGGGCCTACAACCCGACGGCGCAGGCCATCAACATCCATTCGGCGCCCAACCGGCCGGTGGAGCAGGCGCCCGAGAAGATCACCGCGCGCGGACCGCATCTGCACGAGGCGGGCCAGGAAGGCTTTCGGTAGGCTTCCGCTAGGCTTTCGCCCCATTTCCATCCCAACCGGCCGGGCAGGCGGCCGATACCCGCGCCCGGCATCCGCCTGCAACAGGAAAAACTCATGCGTCTGCTTATCCTTGGGACGGGAAGCATGGCTTCCAACCATGCCACGCATTTCGAAGCGATCGAGGGGGTCGAGATCGTCGGGGCCGTCGATGTCGATCCCACGCGGCTTACCGCCTTCGCCGATGGCCACAGCATTCCAAAGCGCTTCGGATCGCTGGATGAAGCGCTGGACTGGGGCGAGTTCGATGCCGTCGCCAATGTGACGCCGGACGCCGCGCACCACCCCACGACGATGGCGGTGGTTGCGGCCGGCAAGCATATTTTCTGCGAGAAGCCGCTGGCGACGGACTATGCCAAGGCGCTGGAAATGACCACGGCGGCCGAAAAGGCGGGCGTGGTCAACATGGTCAATCTGACCTATCGCAATGTGGCCCAGCTGCAGAGAGCCCGGCAGATGGTGCTGGCCGGCGCGGTGGGGCAGGTGCGCCATGTGGAGGCCTCCTATCTGCAAAGCTGGCTGGTGTCGCATGCCTGGGGCGACTGGCGGACCGAGCCGCGCTGGCCGTGGCGGCTGTCGACCGGGCATGGCTCGAACGGCGTGCTGGGCGATGTCGGCGTGCATATCCTCGATTTCGCGGTCTATGGCGCGGCGAGCGACATCACCCGGGGCTTCGCGCGGCTGCAAACCTTCCACAAGGCCGACGGCGACCGGATCGGGGACTATCCGCTCGACGCCAATGACAGCTTCAGCATGTCGGTGGAGTTCGCCAATGGCGCGCTGGGCATGATCCATGCGAGCCGCTTCGCGACCGGCTATCTCAATACGCTGCGGCTCAGGATTTTCGGCGACCAGGGGGCGCTCGAGGTGCAGCACGGCACTGACGGGTCGAGCCTCAGGGCCTGCACGGGCGAAGACATCGAGGGGCCGATCTGGAAAGACGTGGCGGTCGAGCCGGTGCCGACCAATTACCAGCGCTTCGCGGAGGCGGTGCGCCAGGGGACGACGCTCGAGCCGACCTTCCGCCACGCCGCCGAACTGCAGCGCGTGCTCGACATGGCGATGCAGACCGACGCCGAGCGCAAGGAGCTTTCGGTCAGATAACAGCCGGGGGCCGCAGGGCGGGGCAAGGTGGGCGAGGCTTTCGCTCCTCCCTGTCCCCCGCTAATCTCCCGCGACTTCGGGGCGGGAGGACAGGATGCGGACAGCGCTGATCGTCTATGGCGGCTGGGAAGGGCACGAGCCGGCCGAATGTGCCGCGATCTACCGGCGCTGGCTGCACGAGGACGGCTTTTCGGTGCGAATGGAAACCGAAACGGCGGCTTTCGCCGATTCGGGGCTGCACGAGCTGTCGCTGATCGTGCCCATTTTCACCAGGGGCGAGATCGCCAAGCACGAGGTGCAGAATCTCGTCAAGGCGGTGGAGGGCGGCGTCGGCATCGCCGGCCATCATGGCATGGGCGGCGCCTTCCGCGAGGCGGCCGAGTACCAGTTCATGGTCGGCGGCCAATGGGTCGCCCATCCGGGCAACATCATCGACTATACGGTCGACGTGGCGGCGCCGGACGATCCCATCATGCAGGGGATCAAGAGCTTCTCCTACCATTCCGAGCAATATTACATGCTTGTCGATCCCTCCAACGAGGTGTTGGCGACAACCATTTTTTCGGGCGAATACGGGCCGCCGACGATCAAGGGCGTGGTGATGCCGGTGGCCTGGAAGCGGCGCTTCGGCAGGGGCCGGGTGTTCTATTCGTCGCTTGGGCACCAGGCGAGGGAGTTCGAGGTGCCGGAAATGGCCACGATCCTCAGGCGCGGCATCAACTGGGCGGCGCGGGAGTAGGACGGGGTCGCCCGTCCCCTCGCCCCTATGGGGAGAGGGCCAGGGTGAGGGGACCCGCGCGCTCACGGTATGCCGCGCGGTGCCCCTCACCGCCCTGCCGG
Organism: Devosia sp.; assembly: GCA_035547675.1. Lineage (GTDB taxonomy): Bacteria > Pseudomonadota > Alphaproteobacteria > Rhizobiales > Devosiaceae > DASZTU01. Next base: position 17,050 of record DASZUI010000090.1, on the reverse strand, counting down.
GCACCCTCTCCCCAGAGGGGCGAGGGCTCGCCCCAGCACGCTCCCCCATAAGTGACTTGAAACTTATTCCCAATCGGTGCCGTCTCTCGCCGGGAATGCGAGGAAAGCCATGGCGAGCATCGCAGAGGGCGGGAGCCCTGTAGTGGCCAAGCCAGCCAGGATCAAGGCGAAGGGGCCGCTGATCTATCGGCAGTCGATCTGGACGCGCCTCACGCACTGGGTCTGGGTGGTGTGCCTGTTCTTCCTGCTGGCCAGCGGGCTCAATATCTTCAATGCCCACCCCACGCTCTATTTCGGCGCGCAGTCGGGCTTCCCGGAATTGCAGAGCGACGGCCAGCATCTCGACAATGCCTGGCTGCAGATCGGGGCGGTGGACGGCGACAGCGGCCCGCATGGTGCGGTGATGCTGCTCGGCCATCTGTATGACAGTTCGCCGCTCGGGCTCGGCATGAGCGGTGACCCGTCCAATCCCGATTACGCCGCTTTTCCGGGCTGGCTGACCATCCCCTCCTATTACGATCTCGGCACGGCGCGGGTGGTGCACTTCTTCTTCGCCTGGATCCTGATCGCCACGCTTGTGGTGTGGCTGGTGGCAAGCATCGTCAACCGGCACATTGCCGGCATCCCGCCGCTCTGGGCGGACTGGCGGCGGCTGCCGCGAGATATCGTCAACCATCTGCGGCTGCGCTTCGAGCACCGGCGGCAGTATAATGTGCTGCAGAAGATCGCCTATTCGGTGGTGCTGTTCATCCTGTTCCCGCTGATCGTGCTCACCGGGCTCACCATGTCGCCGGGCATGGATTCGGCGGCGCCCTGGCTGGTCGAGCTGTTCGGCGGGCGGCAATCGGCGCGCTCCATCCATTTCCTCACCATGGCGAGCCTGGTGTTGTTCTTCGTCGTGCATGTGGTGATGGTGGTCCTGGCGGGGCCGGTCAACGAATTGCGCCAGATGATCACCGGGCGCTATCGCGCCGGCACCGACGAGCCGTTCGATCCGCGGCTGGGAGACAAGCTGTGAAACGCGAGCTGGTCCTCAATCGCCGGCGTCTGCTGGGCCTGGGCGCCGCGTCGGCGGCGACGCTCACGCTGTCGGGCTGCGACTGGTATGATAGCGGCCTGCAGATGGGCGGCGATTTGCGCTCCACGCTGGAGAAGGCCAATAGCCTGACCTACCGGGTGCAGCGGCTTCTTCTCGGGCAGCAGGCGCTCGCGCCCGAATATTCTCCGAGCGAAATCCGCCAGGCGGCGCGGCCGAACGGCTCGACCGATCCGCAGGGCGCCGACTATCTCGCCGCCAAGGCGAATGATTTCACCAATTACCGGCTGAAGATCACCGGGCTGGTCGACAAGGAACTCAGCCTTTCGCTGGCCGAATTGCGCAACATGCCGGCGCAGTCGCAGATCACGCGCCACGATTGCGTCGAGGGCTGGAGCTATATCGCCAAATGGACCGGGACGCGGCTCGGGCCGATCCTCGATGCCGCGGGCATCAAGCCCGAGGCGAAGTTCTGCCTCTATCACTGCTACGACATGATGGATGAGGGGCTGCTCGGGCAGGTGCCTTATTACGAGAGTTCCGACCTCGTGGATGCGCACCATCCGCAGACCATCCTGGCCTATGGCCTCAACGACCAGGCGCTGCCGGTCGCCAATGGCGCGCCGGTCCGGGTCAGGATCGAGCGGGCGCTCGGCTACAAGCAGCCGAAATATGTCCACACCATCGAGCTGGTCTCGAGTTTCGCGCAGATCGGCGGCGGCCGCGGCGGCTATTGGGAGGACAATGGCTATGACTGGTATGGCGGCATCTAAGCAGGCAGCCATTCGGCTGCACCTGACTTTCGGTGCGGGCAGGTAGGGCGTGTGCTGCCCATGGTTCGGAGGGTCCCCCGGATCAAGTCCGGGGTCCCACCTCACCATGAGGTAGTGGAAGCAAGCTCCGACCTCATCCTGAGGTACGACCGAAGGGAGCCTCGAACCATGGGCAGCGCGCGCCCACGGTGGGCAAGCGCGATTTGATGAGGATTCGCCGCCGCCGTTCTGCTAAACACCTGCTCGAAATGCTGCTTGGCGATTGGCGGGGTGAATCATGTTGGGTCTGCGTTCTTTTCGGCTGAAATCGGCGGTCGCGCCGCTGTCGATTGCCGTGATGGCGATGGTGTTGGCGCCGCTCGGTGCGCAGGCGGCGATCTTCGCCTCGGCGCCCAAGGACGATGCGGCTTCGCTCAGCTTCAAGACGACGCCGGGCGTGTTCACCGGCAAGTGGATTTCGCGCAGCATCGCCATCAGCGGCGATGCCAAGGCTTCCTTCGCCAAGCTGGGGCTCGGGACGAGCGAGTTCGACCTGGTCGAGCAGGGGGGAAAGATCACCGGCACGCGCCCGGGCGCGGCCAAGGGCAAGACCTATGACGTGAACGGCGTGGTGGTTTACGGGCCGCGCCGCGCGCCCCAGATCGTGCTGCATTCGACCTCCGTGGTCGGCGGCAAGAGCTATGACTACGATTATTTCGGCTACCTGATGCCGAGCTGGAATGTTTCGGCCAGTCAGCCCGACACCTTCATGGGAACGGTGGTGCGGACCGACCCCTCGGCCCCGAATGCGCCGGCCGTGGTGGTCAGCTTCATCGCCACCCGGGAAGGCGCCGCCGCTTCGGCCAAGACGGCTGCTCCCGCCAAGTAGCCCTGCCGAGTAGCCACGGCGCCACGCATGGCTGGCCTGCGCCGCCGATTAGGGCTTGCGCAGGCGGGCCATATCCCCCATCTAGCGGACTGTCACGCTCGCGTTATCCCCGTGGGGGATTCTAGCGGCATATCGTGACGGGCTTCTCTTCTTATCGATCGATGCGGTGAGCGGCGAAGCGGCGCCTTCAAGCAACAGGCGTCAACTCGAGCCGAGCGACAATGAGGTCGCCGCTTAACCGATTGATCCGCCGTGCCTGCTGGCCGGCGCCGTCGCGCATCGATTCCGCGGCGAACGAAAGAGAATTTGCTTGTCCCAGAATTTTTCCGAACTCGGCCTGCCGTCGAGCCTCGTCAAGAGCCTCGAGGCGGTCGGTTTCACGACCCCCACGACCATCCAGGCGAAAGCCATTCCGCCGCAGCTCGCGGGCCGCGACATATTGGGCATCGCTCAGACCGGCTCGGGCAAGACGGCGGCGTTCAGCCTGCCGATCCTTGCCGGGCTGATGAAGCTCGAGGGGCGGCCCGAGCCGCGCACGGCGCGGGCGCTGATCCTGGTGCCGACCCGGGAGCTGGCCGTCCAGATCGACGAGGTCATCCGCTCGCTTGCCGGCAATATGCGGCTGACGACGCTGCTGGTGCTCGGCGGCGTGTCCCGCTCGGCGCAGGTGCAGAAGCTGTCGCGCGGCGCCGATATCGTTATCGCGACGCCGGGCCGGCTGATGGACCTTATCGACGACAGGAAGCTCAAGCTCGATCATACGCGCTGGCTGGTGCTCGACGAGGCGGACCGCATGCTCGACATGGGCTTCATCAAGCCGGTGCGGGCGATAGCGGCGCTCATCCCTGTGCGCCGGCAGACGGCGCTGTTCTCGGCGACCATGGCGCCGGAAGTGGGACAGCTCGCTCAGGGGCTGCTGCGCGATCCCGTGCGGGTCGAAGCGGCGCCGCCGGCGACCACGGCCGGCGAGATCGAGCAGAGCGTCATCCTCACCCCCGCCAAGGGCAAGCGAGCCGAGCTCAACCGGCTGCTCGCCGATCCGGCGCTGGACAAGGTGCTGATCTTCGCGCGCACCAAGCACGGCGCCGATCGCGTGGCCAAGAATCTCGAGATCGACGGCCATGACGCGGCGGCCATCCACGGGAACAAGTCGCAGAATGCGCGGCAGGCGGCGCTCAAGGGCTTCGCCAATGGCCGGGTGCGGCTGCTGGTCGCCACCGACATTGCGGCGCGCGGCATCGATGTGGCCGGGATCACCCACGTCATCAATTACGAACTGCCGGACGATGCCGAAAACTATGTGCACCGGATCGGCCGCACGGGCCGCAACGGCGCCTCGGGCGTGGCGATCACGCTGGTCGATTCAGGCGAGGCGGGCAAGCTGCGCGACGTCGAGCGGCTGATCCGGCGCAAGCTGCCGGCGAGCGGCGATTGGCACCTCAATGCGGGCGAGCGGCCGGCCGAGGCCATGCCGGCCCGGCAGGAGCCGCGCCGGCAAGCGCGGCCGGCAGGTCGCCCCGGCCACAAGGCAGGCGAGGGCAGGCCGCAGCAGCGTGGCCGGGCGGATGCGCCGGCCAAGGGACCGGCGGGCCAGCTGACGCGCAAGCGCGCCGATGCTCCGGCGCCGCGCGAGGCGGTGGCGAAGGCCGGCGCGACAGGCAAGCCGCGCTGGTCGCGGGACCAGAAGCTCGCGGCCAAGGCCAGGCGAGCGGCTGCGGCGACCGCCGGCTAGCGAGCAGCCGTTGCGGGCGGCGGCGACGCTGCTGTCCGCCGGCGGTTAACCAACCGCAAGCTGAACGGCGGATAAACCCGCCGTTGCGGGAGCGTTCAAGCGCCATGGGGCATTTCCATCTCCGGGATGCGGCAATACGCAGCACGGGGACGGAAATGGCCAAGCTTATGCTGATTATCGGGTTCGTGGCGGCGATGACGACGCTGGGGTTCGCCGCCGCCAATGCGGGGACGCCCGTCCCCGCCGCGGGTCAGCCGGCCGTCATCAGCCGAGGCTAGGCGGGCGGGCCATGACAAACGCCATGATCCTCGCCCTGTTCGTCGTCGCGCTCGCCGTGCTGGCCTTTGCAGCGGCCACTATTCTCGGAACGTCGACCTGAGCCAGCCCAAGAGCATTCACGTTCCGATTGAATCAGAACGTGAGCCCTAAATTCTTGAATGAGCGCGCCAGGCTCAGCGGTAGCAGACGCGCGGAATCCCGTCCCGGCCGCTATAGAAATTGGTCGCCGCATTGTAGGTCGGATAGGCGGCCTGGCAGTGCAGGATGTGCGACAGGATGGATTCGTGGTTGCGGGTGAGCGTCGTCGCCAGGACCATGTCCACCGCCGGCGGTCCGTAATAGCGGTCGTCCGGGACTTTGCCGGCCGGATCGTAATAGCGGTCCAGCGGGTCGCCGTAGATATATTGCGGGCTATCGTAATAGCTGTAGTCGAAGCCATAATCGACGGGCGGGGGCGGCGCGACATAGAGGGGGCGTGCGCCGCGAACGACGGCGCGGGGCGGTTGCGCCAGGGCCGGCGCGGCAAGGCCTGCAATCAGCAGGGCAACAAGCAGGAAAAGGCGCTTCATTCGATCCTCCGGGGGATTCGATTCGTCACTATAGAAACAAGACCTTGCCGTTGCGTGAAGTTCCCGCGGCAAAGACGGCTCGCGGCAAAGTGGCCGTTTCAGGCGAGCGGAATGCCGGCGTGGCCCTTGTTGGCCTGATAGGCGGCGGACAGATCGCTGTAGAGCGCGCTGATGGCGTCCACCCGCTCGAGCAGCGCCTCGCGGCTGGTGCGGTCGAGGGCGGCAAGCATCGCCATCATGTCATAGCTCGTCCAGAAGGCGTTGCGGGCGTTGTAGCCGCCCGGCTCGAGGGTGAAAACTTCCTTGAGGATGCGCAGGTCGTGCGGGATGGCGAAGCTGTCCCGGCTCTGCTCATGGCTGAAGAGATAATAGAAATTGTCATAGCCGGCCCAGGTGATGGCCGACAGGCAGAGCGAGCACGGCTCATGGGTTGCGAGGAAAATGCAGTCCCTGGGGTCGGGCAGGCTCGCCCGGTCGCGCTCGTAGAGCTTCTTGATGGCGTGCATCTCGCCATGCCAGAGCGGGTTTTCGGCTTCGTTATTGGTTTCGGCGATGACCAGCGACAGGTCGGATTTCCTGAGGATCGCAGCGCCGAAAATCTTGTTGCCGCGCGGAATGGCGGCCTGGGTCAGCGGGGCGATGTCGTGCTCGATAACATCGAGCAGGCGGGCGAGGAGCCGGGCTTTATCCATCAGGCGACCAGATAGGGTTCGGGAAAGACGAATTCCTCGAGATTGTTGCCCGGGCCGCCGCGGTCGATGACGAGGAAATCGGCTTCCGCTTCGAGCGGCGTCAGCACGCCGTGCCAGATGTTCATGGCGATGTTCACGCCCTGTCCCGGGGCGGTGCGGAAAGCGCGCGGCCGGCCGGGGCGGCCGTGCTCGTCCGGCGCGGCGATGACGAGGAAGGGCCGCGGGGAGAGCGGGTAGAAGGCTTGGCTGCCGAAGGGATGGCGCTCGACCATCGTCAATGTCAGCGGCAGGGCGTAGGGCTTGCCCCGGAAGATCGAGAGCAGGGGGCGCGGGTCGGCGCCGCCGAGTTCGATTTTCGCCAGGTCATGATAGCGCTCGGTCATCCCGCCATTGATCGCGTAGTGCTGGGCCTCCGCAATTTCGATGACCTGTCCGAAGGGCGCGAAGGCGGCGCGGGTCAGCGGCTCGATCGCAATGGCCTCAGGCATGGCGCCGGTCACTCGGCGAGCTTGCCGTGGATGCGGATGCGCGAAATGCCGCCATCGGGGAAGATGTTGAGCCGGATATGGGTCACCGGCCCCAGCGTGTTGACGTGATCGAATTTGTGGATCGCGTCGGCCGAGAGCTTCTGCTGCGGCAGCAGCTCCGGCCAGAACATCGAGGCGGTGGTGACGGCCGCCTCGAGCTGGTCGCCGCCCCGTGGCATGTCGCCGGCCAGGATTGAGCAGGAATCGGGGAAATTGCCCTTGTAGTGAGCCGTGTCGATTTCGACCGACTCCACGATGCCGCGCGCCCCCAGCGCCACGATGATCCAGTCATTGCCCGGCCTGCGGCGGCGCCGGGTTTCCCAGCCGTCGCCCATATTGATGCCGCGGCCCGGCGAGAGCAGGCGGTGGAAGGCGCCGTAGTGAGCGTCGGAGAAGGCGACCACGCGGCCGCCATTGAGACCCGAGGCGAGGTCGAGCGATTTGCCGCGCAGCGCGGCCGCATCGAGATGGGGCTCGCCGAAGACCCTGAGGCGGGCAATGCCGCCATCGGGATAGATATGCAGGCGCACATGCGACCAGACATTTTCCGAGGCCGAGGCGAGATAATGATGCGCCGAGGGCCCGAGCGGCGTCATCGGCAGGATTTCGGTCCAGGCGGTGCCTTCGCCGGGGTCGCCGGTCACATTGGCGGCCTCGATCCGGGCGGCGGGCGGGTAATTGCCGGTGAAGAACGAGGTGTCGATGTCGAAGCCACGAACGATGCCCGGCGCGGCGAGCCTCACGATGGCATAGTCGTGACCCGGGCCGCGCCGCCGGCGGCTCTCCCAGCCATCCATATATTTCCCGTGGTCGTCATATTTGTCCGGGTCGAAGGTTGGCGCGAGGTCCGAGAGCATGCGCGAAACCTCGGCGAAGAAATCGTCGGTCGCATGAAGCGCGGTGGCGCCGAGGCCGGCGGAGGCGAGGTTGACGGCATTGCGGGCGAAGCCGGGGAGGGCGGCGGTGTCGGTCATGGAGCGGCGGTCTCGCTATAGGGACGCCAATTGCTTAGCGGAAACCAGGCTGGCCCGGAAGCCCGGCGCTCAAGCCTCGAGATCGGTCTTCATGCGCGCCAGCAGGTCGACGGCCTGGGCGGCATAGGGGCCGATCCAGCGCTCGTGAATGGCGCGGATGGGCAGCGGGTTCAGGTAATTCCAACGCTCGCGCCCGCGCCGGGTCACGGTGATCAGCTCGGCTTCCTCCAGCACGCCGAGGTGCTGCATCACTGTGCAGCGGTCGAGCTCGGGCAGGGCAGCGCAAAGCGCGCCCGTTGTCCACGGCTGGTCTTTCAGCAGGTCGAGTATCTGGCGGCGGCGGAAATGACCCAGGGCCTTGAAGATCCGGTCGTCCTGCGATTCGGTTGACATGTTATACAACTATAACATAATGGCGCAAACGCCAAGCGTGAGGGAGACGGGCGATGGACGAGCAGGCGGAAGCGGACTTTATCTGGCCGGATTTGACGGAGCGGCCGGCAACGACGGTGGTCGAGCGGCAGATGCAGGCACGGCCGTCGGCGCTCTATCATGCGTTCACCGAGGGTTGGGAGCGCTGGTTTGCCGTGCCCGGTCGCGCGCGGATCGATGTTGGCGTGGGCCGGCCGTTTTTCTGGGAAACCAAGCATGCCGGCCGCCGACATCCGCACTATGGCCGGTTCCTGAAGTTGGTGCCCGACCGGCAGGTGCAACTGACCTGGGTCACCGGCGCCGCGGGCACGGAAGGGGCGGAGACCGTCCTGACGGTCGATCTTGCGCCGAGCGGCGACGGCACGCGCCTCAGGCTCACCCATGCAGGCTTTTACCAACAGTACACGGCCGATCTGACCGGGGCGGCCTGGCGCGACCATGTGCTGCCGGCTCTCGATACCAAGATACCGAGCTAGGGAGACGCACAATGGCGCTCAAATTCAGCGTGTCGGGCCGCATTGCCCGGCCGGTGCATGAAGTGTTCGAGGCGGTGGCGGACCCGAAAGAGTTGTCGCACTACTTCACGACAGGCGGCGCCAAGGGGCGGCTCGAGACCGGGGCGACGGTCTATTGGGATTTTCACGATTTTCCGGGTGCCTTCCCGGTCGAGGTCGCCGAGGTCGAGCCGGATCGGAAGATCGTGCTGCGCTGGCGGGCAAGCGAGGGCGGGGAGCCGGCAGACTACCAGACGACGGTGACGCTGACCTTCGAAGCGCTCGAAGCCAACCGCACGCTCGTGACGATCACCGAGGAAGGCTGGCGCGACACGCCGGGCGGGCTGCGCGCCTCCTATGGCAATTGCGAGGGATGGACAGGCATGCTCTGCGCCATGAAGGCCTGGCTGGAGCACGGCTTCAATCTGCGGGACGGCTTCTACAAATAGGCGGAATCGAAAAGGCCCCGCTCGAGGGGATGAGCGGGGCCTTCAGGTCATTCGTCGAAACGGATGACCAAGGGAAGCGGCCGAAGAGGAGAAGCCGCATATTCCTCAGGAACTATCGGCCTTTGCGGGGGGCTCGGCAAATGCCCTCTCGTCAGGGCAGCCATGCGCGCGCTGCAGAAGCCGGCCTGGCGACCGGCGAAAAAAAGGCTCCACTCACGAAGAGCGGAGCCTGATGACCGGACCGAAGTCCAAATCCAGTGGTGGCAGATGGACGAGGGAGGAGGATACGCCATCTGCCGGTGGGCCGTTGCCGAGGGAGGAGGATTCGGCGTCAACCCGGGTGTCGAAAAATCCGTGCCGAGGGAGGAGGAACGGGACGGATCAGCATCGACAGGCCGAATATGGCGATGGGCACGTTCGTCAGCAAGGCGGGCGGCCACATGCCAGCTATGCGCGTCATGCAATGAAAGGGCAGCCTTGCTGACCGAAAAAATACGGCCCCGCCCGGGGGAGAGCGGAGCCGAAGTGCCGCGAAGTACTTTGGCCTTCGCGGGGAGGGAACAGACAGGGGCGCAAGGGAGGAGAACGCCCAATGTCTGGCGATGAAATGGCCTGCGATCTGCTCAAGGACAAGGCAGGACGCCTGCAATTCAGTCATGCGTGTCGTGCATGGCTGGAAAGGCCCGGAAAACTTGGCGCTTCAGGTATTTAAGCGGCCGCATACCGACAGGCGCGGAAGTGACGTTGCCTATTTCAGCGTCTTGTGGGCCGGTCGTCACGTGAGACCGGCGTCTTGGGGGCAGCGTCGCCGGGCCTGAAAGCCGAATCGGCGGCCGGGTTGGCGATGCGACTTTCGGCGAGGCTCCGGCGTTCATGCGCGAGGAGGAGCCATGCCGCTATACCCCGAGATCGGCGATATCGCGCTGCGGCTGCTGCTGACCGTGATCGTCTCGCTGGCCATCGGTTTCGAGCGGGGTCGGCGTGGAAAGGCCGCGGGCATGCGTACCACCTTATTGGTGGGCCTAGCGGCGAGCCTGACCATGATCGAATCCAATCTGCTGCTCGCAACGCATGGGCGACAGGCCGATTTCTTCGCGACCGCCGACGTGATGCGCCTGCCGCTCGGCATCCTCACCGGCGTCGGCTTCATTGGCGCCGGAGCAATCCTGAGGCGCAGCGACATGATCGTGGGTGTCACCACGGCGGGTACGCTGTGGTTCGTGACGGTCCTCGGACTTTGCTTCGGGGCGGGCGAGATATGGCTGGGGCTGGCGGGCTTCGTGCTCGGACTGGCCACCATCTGGGGGTTGGAGTCGGTCGAGGCAAAGCTGCCGCACGATCGCGAAGCGCGGCTCAACATCCGCTACGATCACAGCCGGGTTGGGGCCGACGCGCTTATCGCGGAGGTCGTCAAGCCGCCCTATGCGCTGTTGCACTCGGGTGCCGACTTGTCGCCGGTCATGGGAACCGCGGAGATCAAGCTCCACCTGCGCTGGCGGGCGAAGGGGAAGGAGAACAGGCTGCCGGCATTCGTGGAGACGCTGGCGCGCCGCGAGGGGGTCCAGCATGTGAGCTGGGAGCCCACCGCGATAGCCGCCGACCGCTAGAGCATTTCACGGGATCACGCTTTCACCCGGAAGCGCGGCTCAGAAATTCCACTCGCGCGCCTTGCTGACCAGGAAGTCGCGGAAGACGCCCACGCGCTTCGAATTCTTGAGAGCCGGGGGATAGACGAAATAGGTCTCGTAGCTGGGCAGCTCGATGCCCGACAGCACGCGCTCCAGCTTGCTTTCGTGCTCGGCCACATAATCGGGGAGCATGGCGATGCCGATGCCGGCGCGTGCGGCCTGCATCATGCCGTAAATGGCGTTGACCCTGAGGGCGGCCCGGCGCGGACTGCCTTCGGGCCGGCCGATACGCTCCAGATAATTGATGTCACCGAGATAGGACGGCACCGGCTCGCCGAAGCTGATGATCTTGTGGTTGTCGAGGTCCTCGATCGAGCTGGGGATGCCGTGATGCGCCAGATAATCCTGCGAGGCATAGAAATGGTTATGCGCGTTGAACAGCTTGCGCTGGATCATCTCCGACTGGTTCGGCCGGTGCAGGCGGATGGCGACGTCCGCCTCGCGCATGGCGAGGTCCATCTCGGAGTCGTTGAGCTTTATTTCGAGCTGGATTTGCGGATAGAGCGTCAGGAATTCATTGATCCGGCTCGATAGCCAGGTGGAGCCGAAGCCGACGGTCGTGGTCACCAGGAGCGGGCCCGTCGGCTCGTCCTGGCTCTCCGTCATCTGCGTTTCGACCTGCTGCAGCTCCCAATACATGCGATGCGCGGTGCGGAAGAGCTGCTCGCCGACCTCGGTAAGCACCAGGCCGCGCGCATGGCGGATGAAGAGCTTCAGGCGCAGATCGTCCTCGAGCGCCGAAATCTGGCGCGACACGGCCGATTGACTCATGCCGAGCTTTTCGGCGGCGTGGGTAAAGCTCCCCGATTCCGCGGCCGTGTGGAAAATGCGGAGCTTGTCCCAATCCAGCATTGCTTACTCGGCCGCCTCTGCGAGCTGGTTGGCGGCGAGGAAACGCTCCGCTTCGAGGGCAGCCATGCACCCCATGCCGGCGGCGGTAACGGCCTGGCGGTAGACGTCGTCAGTGACGTCGCCGGCCGCGAATACGCCGGGAATCGCCGTCGCGGTGGAATCGGGCGCAGTGACGAGATAGCCGCCCGCCTTCATCGGCAGCTTGCCCTCGAAAATCTTCGTTGCCGGCTGATGGCCGATCGCCACGAACACGCCGTCGATGGGCATGGCCTGCAATTCGCCGGTGACGGTATCCCGCAGCACGACGCCATTGACCGAAGGGGGCATGGCCGTGCCGGTAATGTCGGCAAGCTCGGTATTCCAGCGCACCTCGATCTTGGGGTGGCGGAACAGGCGGTCCTGCAGGATGCGCTCCGCCCGGAACTGGCTGCGGCGATGAATGACGGTCACCTTCGAGGCGAAATTGGTGAGGAACAGCGCTTCCTCGACCGCGGTATTGCCGCCGCCCACCACCAGCACATGCCGGTTCCGGTAGAAGAAGCCGTCGCAGGTGGCGCAGGCGGAGACGCCGAAGCCCTGGAATTTCTGCTCGGAAGGCAGGCCGAGCCAGCGGGCCTGGGCGCCGGTCGCAATGATGAGCGCGTCGCAGGTGTAGCGGGTGCCGGAATCGCCGATGAGCGTGAAGGGGCGGTGTTCGACATCGACCTCGACGATCAGGTCGTTCACGATCGTCGTGCCGACATGCTCAGCCTGGGCCTTCATCTGCTCCATCAGCCAGGGCCCCTGGATGACGTCGGCGAACCCGGGATAATTTTCCACGTCGGCCGTGATGGTGAGCTGGCCGCCCGGCTGCAGGCCGGCGATCATCAGCGGCTGGAGCATGGCGCGCGCGGCATAGATGGCGGCCGTGTAGCCGGCCGGACCCGAGCCGATGATGATGACCTTGGCGTGCATGGACGATTCTCCGCCCTGAACGGATTGGAGCGCTTAAATAAGGGCCTGCGGCGCGATCTTTCAAGGCCGCGCAACGCTATCGCTCGGGCTTGCGTCCCGACGTTAACTGAAAAGTCACGCTCAGGCCGCGTCCGATTTCGGTGGCAATTGCGGCCAAGTGAAGATGGACCCGTCCGGGGGAGCCGGCAAGAGCCGGCTTTGCCGCTTGGCGGGACGGCAACGGGCGGGATCAGCCGGACGGGCAAATTGCGGTCCGGGCGGCGCCTCGGCTAGACGTATTTGACCTTGAGGATCTCGTAGCTGCGGGCGCCCCCCGGCGCGGCCACCTCGATGGAATCGCCGACTTCCTTGCCCATCATCGCCTTGGCGATGGGCGAATTGAGCGAAATGCGGCCGGCAGAGGCATCTGCTTCGGCATCGCCCACGATCATGTAGGTCTTTTCGGCTTCGGTATCCTCGTCGAGCAGGGTCACCGTGGCGCCGAACTTGACGGTCGAGCCGGTAAGCTTGGTCACGTCGATGACGTCGGCAAGCGCGAGGATGGCCTCGAGCTCCTGGATGCGGCCCTCGTTGAGGCTCTGCATTTCCTTGGCCGCGTGATACTCGGCGTTCTCGGACAGGTCACCATGCGCGCGCGCCTCCGCGATGTCGCGAATGATGCGCGGGCGGTCCTCAGACGTGCGGCGCTGATACTCGGCGGCCAGTGCCGAGTGCCCGCTGATCGTCATCGGGATCTTGTCCATGTTTACTCTCCGTCGGTAGTCAAATCAAAACTCACGACCGACATTCAGCGCCGGCCCTGCGTTCGGGGACTTGGGGAAATCGTTGCCCCGCAAATTGCGCCCGGTCAGGTTCCGGGTCAAGCGGCGGGGGATGGGCCGGCGTCCGCCGAAAGGCCGCGGCCTTCCCGCCCGGTGCGGACTTATGTGGCGGTTTTCCTCGGGGTTGCAAGCGCCGAAGCCGACCGCCGGCATCAAAGGAAAGGGCCCGGCTTGCCCGCCGGGCCCCTCAATTCCCGGGAAAGGTGGCTACTGCTTGACCAGATTGTCCGCGGCGGACTTGCCGGTGCGCTTATCCTTGACGATTTCGTAGGAAATCTTTTCGCCCTCGTCGAGCCCGTTCAGGCCCGAGCGCTGCACGGCGGAAATGTGAACGAAGACGTCCGCCCCACCTTCGTCAGGCTGAATGAAGCCATAGCCCTTCTGCCCATTGAACCATTTAACAGTACCCGTAGCCATATGTAGTCCCTCTCGCAGTCTCTGCTCTGGCGGCCAGCACCCCAGCGGTGTCGACATCGCCAATCGAATTCGGGGTATTGACGTCAGCAGGCGCGATGGGTCGCCAGGCAAGAACAGTCGGCCGCAATATTCGATGGCTCGATTGTAGCGCGAAACATTTGGGCCCACAATATGGGCGGATGAAAGCTATCTCTGTCCGCCGGAACGGGTTAGCACCGCCCAACGAAGTAAAAAACTTTTAGTGGACGCGTAATGCTTGCCGATGGAACGATACACATGGCGGCGACGGGCCGAGAAGCGCGTCGCATTTGTCGGACAATCGGTCATATGAATGACTGACGACAGCCAATGCCACGGCAATACAGTGCAATGCCGCGAACAACGGGCCGGATAAACCAGCCCGTTGAACGGAGGAGCGGAGGAAAGGTTCCGTCAGGCTGCGAAATAATCCTGCAGCGGACGCACCGATAGATTGCCTTCGCGATAGGCGACGATGCCTTCGACGGCGGCAACCGCGCCCGGAATTGTAGTATAATACGGGATTTTGCGTAGCAGGGCGGTGCGGCGGATGTCGCGGCTGTCGGAGATCGACTTCTGCCCGTCCGTGGTGTTGATGACCAGCTGGACGCCGCCATTTTTCATCAGGTCGACGATGTGGGGGCGGCCCTCGAGCACCTTGTTGATGCGTTCGGCCGTGACGCCGTTCTCGACGAGGTAACGCTGCGTGCCGCCGGTTGCCAGGACTTTGAAGCCGGCGGCTTCGAGCTGGCGCATGGGCTCGACGATCATCGGTTTGTCCTCGTCGCGCACGGAGACGAACACCACGCCGTCGCGCGGCACGCGGCTGCCCGAGCCGATCTGGCTCTTGGCGAAGGCGATTGCGTAGGAGCGGTCAAGCCCCATGACTTCGCCCGTCGACTTCATTTCGGGGCCGAGCACGGTGTCGACGCCGGGGAAGCGGTTGAAGGGGAAAACGGCTTCCTTGACGGCGATGTGGTCGATCGGCGTCTCGACCAGATCGAAATCGGCCAGGGCTTCGCCGGCCATGATACGGCTCGCGATCTTGGCGATGGGGCGGCCGGTGACCTTGGCGACGAAGGGGACCGTGCGGCTGGCGCGAGGGTTCACCTCAAGGATGTAGATGGTGCCGTCCTTGATGGCATATTGCACATTCATCAGGCCGCCGACCTTGAGCGCCAATGCGAGTTCGCGGGTCTGCCGCTTGAGCTCGGCCATCACTTCGGCCGAGAGGCTGTGCGGGGGGAGCGAGCAGGCGCTGTCGCCGGAATGGATGCCGGCTTCCTCGATATGCTCCATGATGCCGCAGACGAAGACGTCCTTGCCGTCGGCAAGGCAGTCGACGTCGATTTCGATGGCGTTGGAGAGATAGCCGTCGAAGAGCAGCGGATTGTCGGAGAGGACCGAGTTGATCTGCCCGGTCTTGTCGTTGGGGTATTTGTGCCGCACGTCGGGCGGAACGAGCCCCGTCAGCGTATCCTGCACATAGGCCTCGAACTCGTCCTCATTGCGCACGATCTGCATGGCGCGGCCGCCCAGCACATAGGAGGGGCGGATGACGATGGGGTAGCCGAGCCGCTCGGCGACGAGCCGGGCCTGTTCGAGGCTGTAGGCGATGCCGTTCTTGGGCTGGGTGAGTTCGAGCCGGTTGATCAGCTTGCTGAACAAGTCGCGGTCCTCGGCAAGGTCGATCGAGGAGGGCTGGGTGCCGAGGATCGCCACGCCGGCGCGCTCGACGGCATCGGCGAGGTTGAGCGGCGTCTGGCCGCCGAACTGTACGATGACGCCGTGCAGCGTGCCGTTCTTCTTCTCGGTCTCGAGGATTTCGATGACATCTTCCTCGGTCAGCGGCTCGAAATAGAGCCGGTCCGAGGTGTCGTAGTCGGTCGAAACCGTTTCGGGATTGCAGTTGACCATGATGGTCTCGTAGCCGGCATCGCGCAGGGCGAAGCTGGCATGGCAGCAGCAATAGTCGAACTCGATGCCCTGGCCGATGCGGTTCGGCCCGCCGCCGAGGATCACGACCTTCCTGCGGTCGGAGGGGCGTGCTTCGTCGGAGATTTCGCCGGCGAAGGGCGCTTCATAGGTCGAGTACATATAGGCTGTCGGCGAGGCGAATTCGGCGGCGCTGGTATCGATGCGCTTATAGGCGGGGCGGACGCCCAGGCTGTTGCGCAGGGCGCGCACCTCGCGCGTCTTGCGGCCGGCGAGCTCGCCGAGGCGCCGGTCGGAGAAGCCCATGGCCTTGAGGCCGCGCAGGGCCTCGGCGTTGTCGGGCAGCCCCAATTCGCGCACCTTGCTTTCCATATCGACGATGCCCTTGATCTGCTCGAGGAACCATCTGTCGATGTGGCACGCCTCGTAGATATCGTCGATCGAGGTGCCGAGCCGCATGGCCTCGGCCACGTAGAGCAGACGCTCGGGCGTGGGCGTGCCGATCGCGGCACGGATGGCGTTGCGGTTATCACCGGCATCCTTGCCCGCCGCGTAGCCCGGAACGCCGATCTCGTTGAGGCCGGTGAAGCCGGTTTCGAGGCTCCTGAGCGCCTTCTGCAGGCTTTCGGGGAAGGTGCGGCCGATGGCCATGGCCTCGCCCACCGATTTCATCGAGGTGGTGAGGCGGTTGTCGGCGCCGGGGAATTTCTCGAAGGCGAAGCGCGGTATCTTGGTGACGACATAGTCGATGGTGGGCTCGAAGCTCGCTGGGGTGGCGCCGCCCGTAATGTCGTTGGCCAGCTCGTCGAGGGTGTAGCCGACGGCGAGGCGCGCGGCGACCTTGGCGATCGGGAAGCCCGTGGCCTTGGAGGCGAGCGCCGAGGAGCGGCTGACGCGCGGGTTCATCTCGATGACGACCAGCCGGCCGTCCTTCGGATTGACGGCGAACTGGACATTGGAGCCGCCGGTTTCCACCCCGATCTCGCGCAGCACGGCGATCGAGGCATCGCGCATGATCTGGTATTCCTTGTCGGTCAGCGTCAGCGCCGGCGCGACGGTGATGGAATCGCCGGTATGGACGCCCATCGGATCGATGTTCTCGATGGAGCAGACGATGATGCAGTTGTCGTTCCGGTCGCGAACGACCTCCATCTCGAACTCTTTCCAGCCGAGCACGGATTCCTCGATCAGCACCTCGTCGGTGGGCGAGGCGTCGATGCCGGATTCGACGATGGCGAGATATTCCTCGCGGTTATAGGCGATGCCGCCGCCGGTGCCGCCGAGGGTGAAGCTCGGGCGGATGATGGCCGGCAGGCCAATGACATCAAGCGCCTGGATGGCTTCGATCATGTTGTGGGCGAGCATGGAACGCGGCGTTTCGAGGCCGATCTTCTTCATGGCCTCGCGGAAGAGCTCGCGGTCCTCGGCCTTGTCGATGGCCTCGGCGTCGGCGCCGATCATCTCAACGCCGAACTTTTCGAGCACGCCCATTTTGCGCAGCGAGAGGGCGCAGTTGAGCGCCGTCTGCCCGCCCATGGTC
>DASZUI010000089.1:0-7384 GCA_035547675.1 Devosia sp. | reverse complement strand
ATGGTATTCGCCCTCGAAGCGGCGGCCCTTGGGCGCCTTGTAGATGCCCGGCTGGTCGCAGCCTTCCCAGGCGCAGGGCGGTGCCTCCACCTCGGGCTTGGACTCGTGGCGCGGCTTGATGCGGATGCGGTCGAAGAGCTTGGAATCCAGTTTCATCTTCCCTAGTTACTCATCCGCTTCCCGGAGGAACCGGCATACCATGTCCACGCGCGAGACGATCATCGACAAGCTCACCCGGCGCTTCGCACCGAGCCATCTCGAGGTCATCGACGAGTCGCATCGCCATCAGGGCCATGCGGGCTGGCGGAAGGAGGGGGAAACCCATTTCCGCGTCAGAATCGCGACCGCCCAGCTTGAAGGCAAGCCACGCCTTGCGCAACACCGGGCGGTGATGGAAGTGCTGGCCGATGAGATGAAGGGGGGCGTGCATGCCCTCGCCATCGAGATCGTCCGGCCCGGCGGCACCGCGACGCCGCCCAACCATATCGCCTGAGACCCAGGATCGAACGCTGCAGTTTCCTGCAATCGCGTTGCCAAACCGGAAAGGTGCAGCACCTGCCGACTGGCCATTCGCGAAGAGACAAATCGGCCATCGGGGTTTCGCGTTCAACCCGGAAGCTGTCGCAAATTGGCGCGGCAGGCCTATTGACAAGGCGCGGGGTCCCGGCGCCGTTCAGCTTCGGGGCCGCCGCGTGGCCAAACCGCGGCAGGCGATCTTCCCTGCGCCCCGAAACTGGCCCATTGTCGCCCCGCTTGATGAATAGCCGTTAACCTCGAAAAAACTTGCGGAGGGCAGCGATGCTATTCAACAGGCTATCGGCGGCGGGACTGGCTGCACTGGTCGCCATGGCGCCGGGAGCGGTGCTGGCGAATTCGAAACTGACTCTGGTGCTCGGCGGCGAAGGCTTCGACGGCGCGCCGAAATTCACCGTGCTGTTCGGCGGCAAGCCGGTCGGCGACGGGACGCTCGACACGGCGATCGATACCAGCAAGGACGGCCGGTTCGCCGATGCCGCGGACAAGGCGAAATATACCAAGACGGTGAGCTTCGACATTCCCGACAGCGTCTTCAAGCCGGATGGCGAGGTCACGGTCAGGCTGGCCAATGAGGCGCATGGCGCGGCGGGCAGCCGGGACGATCGCGAGCTCTATCTGAAATCGGTGGCGGTGAACGGGACGGCGGTTGCCGCGGACAAGCTCGCCATGCGCTCCTCGCTCGGGGTCGAGCCGACGGCGCTGCTGGGCGATTATCTGGTGATCTCGCAGGGCGCGGTTTCGGCGGTCGCCGCGGCGCCGGGCGGCGGCTGGCCGAAGGCGGAAGACGCCGAAGCCAGGCCGGCGGTGCCGCCGGTGGTTACGCCGGCCAGCGTCAAGGCGCCGGCCCCGGAGATCGAGGCCGCCAAGCCCGCGCCGGCAGAGACAAAGCCCGCGGAGGAGGCGAACGCCGCGCCGGCCGCTGCCGCTGCGCCGGCGGAGGCAAAGCCGGTAGAGGCGGCGAATGTGGCGCCAGTGCCGGCACCTGCCGACAGCAAGCCGGCGGAAGCGGCCAAGACGGCCGAGGCCGCGCCGACGCCGCTGCCGCGGGAAAAGATGCCGGCGGCCGTGGTGCAGCAGGCTTCGGCCGAAACCGACATGGGCGGCAATCCGGATCCGGAGGGTGGGTCGAGCTGCGGGCTCAGCAAGGCCTACCAGATCACGGGCTTTGCCGAGAATTCCAACGAGTTGACGCCGCGCGTGCTGAAGGCGCTCGACGTGGTGGCGCGGGAGATCGGCTCGCAGAAATGCTCGGTGCGGGTTTCGGGCTATTCGAGCACGGAGGGCGATTTCGCCCATAATGCGCTGTTCTCGATCGAGCGGGCGCAGAACGCGCTGCATTATCTCGGGCACAAGGGGGTCAAATTCGCCAAATACAGCGCCAGCGGCGTAGGCGAGACGACGCAGTTCGGGCCAACGCCGGGGGCGAACCGCCGGGTTGTGATTACGGTCGGGCCGTAACCCGCGGCAGAAGGCCCCCTCACCCGGGCCTTCGGCCCGACCTCTCCCCCGGGGGAGAGGTGACCTTGCGGCTTGGCGGTGGCCCTCTTCACCTCTCCCTTTGGGGGAGAGGTCGGATTGCGCAGCAATCCGGGTGAGGGGGCCTCAGGCTCCTCGCATCTCCTCGATGAAGGCGGCGACGGTCGCCGGGTCGACGTTCTTCTCGATGAAGGCCTGGCCGATGCCGCGCGTGAGGATGAAGGTGAGGTTGCCGCGCACCACTTTCTTGTCCTGCGCGATGGCGTCCATCAGCACAGAAGTTTGTGGAATTTCACCGGAAATCTGTGAAATTCTGCTGGGCAGTCCGGCGGCGGCGAGGTGCGCCGCGATGCGCACCGTATCCTGCGAATTGGCGAGCCCGAGCCGGGCCGAAAAGCCATGCGCCAGCACCATGCCGATCGAGACGCCCTCGCCATGGAGCAGGCGGGCCGAATAGCCGGTCGCCTTCTCCAGCGCGTGGCCGAAAGTATGGCCGAGATTGAGCAGGGCGCGGACCCCGGTCTCCTTCTCGTCGGCGAGCACGAAGCGCGTCTTGTTCCGGCAGGCATGGGCGATGGCCTCGGCGCGGGCCGGTCCGCCGGCGAAGATTTCGGCGCGGTTGGCCTCAAGCCAGTAGAAGAATTCGGCGTCGTCGATGAGGCCGTATTTCACCACCTCGGCATAGCCGGCGGCGAATTCGCGCGGCGGCAGGGTGTCGAGCGTGGACAGGTCGGCGAGCACCAGGCGGGGCTGGTGGAAGGCGCCGATGAGGTTCTTGCCATGCGGGGAATTGATGCCGGTCTTGCCGCCCACCGATGAATCGACCTGCGCCAGGAGGCTCGTCGGGACCTGCACGAAATCCATGCCGCGCCGGGTGACGGCGGCGGCAAAGCCCGCAAGGTCGCCGATCACCCCGCCGCCCAGCGCGATCACGAGGTCGCCGCGCTCGAGTTTTGCCGCGAGCAGCGCATCCACTACTTCGCCGAAATGCGCGAACGATTTCGTCGATTCGCCATTGGGCATGACGATGGTCGAGAAGCCGATTCCGGCCGCCGCCAGCGAGTTTTCGAGGCGCGGGAGCTGGGCCCTGGCCACTTCGGTATCGGTGACGATGCCGAAGCGGCGGCCGGGGAATGCCGCCTTGAGCCGTTCGCCGGCGCCTTCCAGCAGGCGCTCGCCGATGACGATGTCATAGGCGCGCTCGCCCAGGGGAACGTGCACGATGCGCTCCTCGACAAGGCCGTTGCCGGCAGGAATATCGTTCATTTGGTGTTCCCCAGATGGGCGAGGAGCGCGTCGATGATGGCGCCGGCGACCTGGTCCTGCGGCACGTCGGCGGAGGTAACGGTGATGTCGGCCTCGGCATAGACCGGATAACGCTCGGCAACCAGTGCATCGAGGGTGGCGCGCGGGTTGGCGGTTCTGAGCAGGGGGCGGTTGGAGCGGCGCGAGACGCGCTGGAACAGCAGGTCGGCTTCGGCCTTGATCCAGACGGAAACGGCGCCGTCCTTGATCAGCGCCCGCGTTTCGGGATTGATGAAGGCGCCGCCGCCCGTACCCAGCACGAGGTCGGGCTCGCGCAAGAGGCGGGCGATCACGCGGGTTTCGCCGGCGCGGAAATCGGCCTCGCCATGGCTGGCAAAGATTTCGGGGATGGTCATGCCGGCGGCCTTCTCCACCTCCTCGTCGCTGTCGAGGAAATGGCGGCCGAGGCGGGCGGCGAGCCGGCGACCGACCGTGGTCTTGCCGGCTCCCATCATGCCCACCAGCGCAATCGGGCGCCCGGCGAGCAGCGCGAGCACGTCCTCGCTCTTCGATTCCCGCGTGACACCCATCGGATTCCCCTGGCCGGCCGGGTTCCGGTTGAACCGGGTGGCGCGCCTTGTCAAGCGGCGCGCCGGAAATCGCGGACCCGGGCCCAGGCGGAAGGGGCCGGGGAAGCACAGTACAGGGGATATATGCGGCTTGCCGCACATTGGTCTTGAATTGTTCCGGCAATGTGCTTCTGGTAGCGCCTTCCTCAACGACGCCTCTTTCAGAAGCTCCAATGGATCAACAAGCCCAACTCGCCCCCCTGCTCGAACAGGCGGGAATCAAAATCAACGGGTCGAACCCGTGGGACCCGCAGATCAAGAACAACGACCTCTGGAACCGCATCTATGCCCAGGGCTCGCTCGGGCTGGGCGAAGCCTATATGGACGGCTGGTGGGAAGTGGAGGACATGGCCGAGTTCTTCTCCCGCGTGGTCGGGGCCGACCTCGGCAGCAAGATTCGCGTGACGCCCAACCTGATCTGGCAGATTTTCCAGGCCCGCTTCCTCAACATGCAGACGATCGAGCGGTCGCGGCGCGTCGCCAAGATGCACTACAACGAAACCGAGGCGTACAAGGCGTCGCTCGACAAGCGCATGGTCGGCTCCTGCGGCTACTGGCCGGCGGGCGTCACCAATGTCGATGAGGCGCAGGAAGCCAAGCTCGACATGATCTGCCGCAAGGTGCAGCTGAAGCCGGGCGAGCGCGTCTGGGACATCGGCTGCGGCTGGGGCGGCTTCATGGGCTTCGCCGCCGAGAAATATGGCGCCGATTGCGTCGGCGTTACCGTGTCGCCCGACCAGGCCGCCTATGGCCGGGAGCGTTACAAGGGGCTCTCCGTCGAATTCCAGGTCAAGGACTACCGCCAGTTCGAGGGCAAGGCCGACAAGGTCGTGTCGATGGGCATGTTCGAGCATGTCGGCTACAGGAATTACCGCGCCTATTTCCAGAAGGCGCGCGAGGTGATCAAGGACGACGGGCTGTTCCTGCTGCACACCATCGGCTCGCCCATCTCGACCACCACCATCGATCCCTGGATCGAGAAATACATCTTCCCGGGCGGCGTGCTGCCGTCGATCAAGCAGGTGGGCGAGGCCATAGAGGGCCTGTTCGTCATCATCGACCTGCACAATTTCGGGCCGGACTACGACAAGACGCTCTGCGCCTGGTGGGAGAATTTCCGCGCCAAATGGCCGCGTCCGCAGACCGACGAGCAGTGGCGCTTCTACCGCATGTGGGAATATTACCTGCTCTGCTGCGCCGGCGGCTTCCGGTCCCGGGCGATCCAGCTCTGGCAGTTCGTGCTCGCCACCAAGGGCGTGCCGGACGGCTACGTCACCCAGCGCTAGCCAGCCATTCGGCCGGACCGGATTTTCGAGGTGATGGGGTAGGGCGGCCCGGCTGGGCCGCCCCGCTTGTTCTTGAGGAATTCAGGGCAGGATCAGCGCGCGTTGCCCATTCTTCGAGGCTCCCTCCGGTCGCACCTCAGGATGAGGTTGTGGTATGAGACTCCAGCCGAAGGAATAACACCGACCTCATGGTGAGGTGCGAGGCGAAAGCCGAGCCTCGAACCATGGGCAGCGCGCGCCCTGCCTGCCCGCACCGAAAGACGGTTCCAGGCGACTGCTTCGCCAGCTCTGCTCGACGATCTCCATGCTTATGCGTGCGAACCCCTCACCCTAGCCCTCTCCCCAAAGGGGCGAGGGGACGATGCTTCGAGGTTGCGCCCTACTCCGCCGCCTGCCTGAACGCCTCCGGCACCCAGCTCAGATATTTGGGATGCTCCGGCCCGAGGGGCAGGGCCACGTCCTCATGGGTTTCGGAGGAGTGGTAGAAGGCGGTGACCAATTCCAGCGCGCGGCGGGAATCGGCGCTGGTGACGGGGAGCGGGCCGCCGCTTTCAAGCGCTTCGTAGAGCCGGATGAACTGGCCATTGTAGCGCGGGGGCACGTGCTGCCAGCCGGTCAGCAGCGACTGGATCTGCGCATCGACCTCGGGCGAGCCGGGGATGATCTTCCAGGGCTCGGTGCCGGGCTGATAGGGGGCGTGGTCGCTCTCGAAGGTGACGTTCTCGAAGGCGAGCCGGATGCGCGAGATCTCCTCCTTGCTGCCGAGCGTCGCGGTGAAGGAGGCGAGCGCGCCGCTCGCGAGCTCGCAGGAGGCGGCGACGCAATCCTCGACCTCGATATCGTTGACGCGGGTCGCGACGCGGCCGAAGAGGCGGGCGACGTCGCCCATCAGATAGGTGACGATGTCGTGGATATGGATGGCATGCGTCATCAGCACGCCGCCGAGCTCGGTCGCCCATTTGCCGCGCCAGGGCACGGCGTAATAGGCGGGCCCGCGCGTCCAGAGCGTCTCGGCGGTCGCCACATAGGGCTTGCCGGCAATGCCGGAGTCGATGATCGCCTTCACCTGCTGGATGCCGGCGCCATAGCGGTACTGGAAGACCGGCATCAGCCGGCCCTTGGCGTGTCTTTCGGCGGCGATGACTTCGTCGGCCTGGGCGAGCGAGCCGACAAGCGGTTTCTCGCAGATCACATGCTTGCCGGCCGCCAGCGCTTCGAGCACCTGGCTGCGGTGCACCATGGGCGGCGTACAGACGTCGATGATGTCGATATCGTCCATCGCCAGCAGGTCGGCGAAGGCCGTCGTGCGGCGCGGAATGTTGAATTCCGCCGCGAAGGCGCTGAGCCGTTCCTCGTTGATGTCGCAGATGGCGACGACGTTGAATTTGTCGCTATTGGGCAGATAGCCCTCGACCAGATGCGAGCGGCCGATGCCAAGCCCGACGATGGCGACATTGTAGATATGGCTCATTGGGCGGCTCCCTAGGGTCCTTCAGTTGTCGCGCTTCCCAACCGCAAAGTGGCATCCACTTTCCTGGAAACGCTCTAGTTTTTTTCGGCCAGGGCCTGGGCGGTCAGCGCCAGTTCCATCGCCTTGAAGCAGTGCTCCTGGCTCATGGCCGTCTCGGTGCGGTTGCGGATGTCGGCGATGAGCTGGCGGGCATAGGGCAGGTCCTGGGTCGAGCAATCGACATGCTGCATGCCCTTGCCGTCGACGAGGAACAGATGGTCGGTGCCCGGCCGGCCGGCGATGTCGACATATTTCCGGAGCTCGATATAGCCTTCGGTGCCGACGATCACGAGGCGACCGTCGCCCCAGGTCGGGAGCCCGTCGGGCGTGAACCAGTCGACGCGGATGAAGCCGGTGGCATTGGGGGCGCGCAGATGGATGTCGCCCACATCCTGCAGGCCCGGCTTATCGGGATGGGCGCGATTGGCGACGGTCGCCGAGATCACTTCGGCCTCGAGCGTATTGGCGAAGAACAGGAATTGCTCGCATTGGTGGCTGGCGATGTCGCAAAGGATGCCGCCATAGCGCGAGCGCTCGTAGAACCAGTCCGGACGGGCGCCGTAATTGCCTTCGCGATGCGGCCCGAGGCCCGTGGTGTGGATCACCTCGCCGATGGCGCCGGCGCGGACGAGCTCGCCCGCCTTGACGGTCGAGCGCGTCTCGAAATGCTCGGAATAGAGCACGGAGAAGATGCGCCCGGT